>DATFDU010000053.1:0-5280 GCA_035251915.1 Dongiaceae bacterium
CCACGCCCGTCACCGGGTCCTTGTGCGGCTGCAGGCACTGGGCGCAGACCTCTTTCATCATGCATTGCATCGGCGAGTTGATGGAGCCGATCGCGCAATGCGAGGCCTTGAGATACGGCTTCAAGACCTCGTGCCGCGCCCGCGCGACGGCATTCATCATGCCGTCGGAGCCGATCGCGAGAATGCGATCGACATCCTCGATCTTGATCGTGGTGGGACCGAGGTCGCCCTTCGCATAGCTCAGGATCGCCTGCACGATGTTGCCGACGAAGGTCTTGTCCTGCGGCCGGTCGGCAGTGAAGCCGGGGCCTTCGTCGCTCGACCACACCACGACATCGGAGGCCGCCTCGATCTCCTCGACCTTATAGCGGTCCTGCAGCTTCTTGTAGCCGGCAAAGTAGACCACCTTCGAGCCCGCCGCCTTGAGCGCACGGCCGATCGAGAACAGCACCGCGTTGCCGAGTCCGCCACCCGCCAGCAGCACGGTCTCGCCGGCCGGCGTATGGGTCGGCGTGCCGGTCGGACCCATCAGGATCACCGGCTCGTTCGGCTGCAGCCAGGCGCAGAGGTCCGACGATCCGCCCATCTCCAGCACGATCAGGCCAACGAGCCCTTCCTTCTCGTCGGTCCAGGCGCCGGTCAGCGCGAGGCCCTCCATGGTGAGGCGGGTGTCGCGCGTCTTCGGCGCCAGGGTCTCGAAATTCTGCAGGCGGTAGAACTCGCCCGGCAGGAAGTTAGCGGCGGCCTGCGGCGCCTCGACCACCACTTCGACGATGGTCGGCGTCAGGCGGTTGACGGTGCGGATCTTCGCGCGCAGGCGGCGGTTAAGCTCGCCGAGGAATGCGGCGTGATCCTTGTTCGCCGCGGCCGGCAGCTTCGCCAGCGTCTGAGAGACAACAGGCCAGCCAAGCTTGGCGCTGCCCATCGCCTTCACCACGTTGCCGGCGAAGGAGGGATGCAGGTCGCCGAAGAAGCTGACGGCGCGGCCATCGGCGCGCATCTCGGTGATGACGCGCACTTCGCTCGGCTTGGCGAGCTTTTCCGGCTTCACCACCGCGCCGTCGTCGTTCAGCGCCTGGAAATACTGGCCGTCGACCTTGAAGTTCTCACCGTCCTCGCGCGCCAGCACGGTGTTGGGCCGCGTGCCCGCCGCCACCAGCACAGCGCGCGCCGGCATCGATGATTCCGCGCCATCGGCGTTCTTGAAGTGGATGCGCTCGGCGTGGCCGGTCGCGTCCTGGTCGATGCGCGTCGGCGTCAGGCCTTCGGTGAAGCGGATGCCTTCCTCCATCGCCTTTTCCACTTCCTCGTGGTTCAGCGTGTAGGACGGGGAATCGATCAGGCGCCGGCGATAAGCGATGGTGACGCCGCCCCAGCCGTCGATCAGCCTGGAGAGCTTCGGCGCTTCGCCCGCTGCAGCCGCGCGTGCCCGCTCGGCGCGGACCGCCTTGGCGTGGGCGATGAACTCGTCGGCCGCTTCCAGCTCGATGGCGGAGAATTTCGCGCGCACCCCCTCGGCGCCATGCTCGGCAACCAGGGTCTCGTAGCGCTTCATGAACTTCTCGACCTGCACCGGATAATAGGCCATCGCCTCGGTCGCGGTGTCGATGGCGGTCAGGCCGCCACCGATCACCACGCTCGGCAGGCGCAGCTGCAGGTTGGCGATCGAATCCTGCTTGGCCGCGCCGGTCAGCTGCAGCGCCATCAGGAAGTCCGACGCCATGCGCACGCCGCGCGCGAGGCCGCCGGGGATCGACAGCAGTGTCGGCTTGCCGGCGCCGAGCGCGAGCGCGACGTGGTCGAAGCCCATCTCGAATGCCTGCTCTGCCGTAATGGTGCCGCCGAACCGCACGCCGCCGAACATCGCGAAGCTGGCGCGCCGCTCCAGCAGCAGTCGGATGATCTTGAGGAAATTCTTGTCCCAGCGCACGGTGATGCCGTATTCGGCGACCCCGCCGAAGCCCGCCATCACGCGGTCGTTGAGGTCTTCCTGCAGTTCGCTGAGATGCCTGATCGGCTTGAAGGCTGAGCGCGTGCCGTCCGGCTTCACGCCCGACAGTGTCGCATCCAGCGGCTCGATCTTCAGCCCGTCGATCGCGACCACGGTGTGCCCGTCGTTCAGCAGATAGTGCGACAGCGTATAGCCGGCCGGGCCGAGGCCGACCACCAGCACCTTGCGCCCGCTGGCCGGCTTGGCGACCGGCGCATGGATGTTGAGCGGGTTCCAGCGCGTCAGCAGGCCATAGATCTCGAAGCCCCAGGGCAGGCCGAGGACATCCTTCAAAGACCGCGTCTCGGCCTGGGGAATGTCGACCGGGTCCTGCTTCTGGTAGATGCACGACTTCATGCAGTCGTTGCAGATGCGGTGGCCGGTGGCGGCGCACATCGGGTTGTCGATCGCGATGATGCCGAGCGCGCCGATCGGCAGGCCGTCGGCCTTCACCGTGTGCATCTCGGAGATCTTCTCCTCGAGCGGGCAGCCGGCGAGGGTCACGCCGAACACGCTCTTCTTGAACGTGCCGTCCTTTTCCTTGAGCCCGCGCGAGCAGCTGTCCTTGCCCTGGTTGTGGCAGAAGATGCAGTAGTTCACCTGGTCGAGCGCATGGTTGAGGTCCATGCCCTGGTCGGTCAGATGGAAGGCCTCGCGCGCCCGCAGCTTGTCCTCGGCCAGCTTCAGCGTCGGGATGCCGTGCCGCGTCTCCGACTCCAGATGCACCAGGTGCATCGGGTCGACCTTGCGCGGCGCCTTGAACAGCACGCCCTTGCGATGCAGCGCCTTGCCGGCCGGCGTCTGGGTCGCCCAGGCGGCATACCTGGTGGCGAGGTCGAGCTCATGCGCGTGATTGGCTTCGTTCTTCAGCCAGTATTCCACGTGCGTGGCGAAGCTCAGCTCGTCGAACTTGCCGCCCAGCAGCGGTGTCAGTTCCGCGCGGATCGCATCGGCGTCAAGGGCCGCCGCTGCCGCCTCGTTGTGCGCCTTGAGGGCGCGGCGCTGCACGAACAGGCGCTTCACCGAATAGAGCGGCGCCAGCTCGGTGTGCTGCCTGCGCAGGGCGCTGAGCTCATCCTGGATCCCGAACAGCTCGCCCAGGAAGTCGTCGACATGCGCCGCCGCGGCGATGATGAGCGCGGATTCGGCCTTGGCATCCAGGCTCGCCGGTTCCGCGCGCGCCGCCATCAGCCGGCCGGCCAGCCCCTCATCCGCGGCGCGCAGGTGATCGACGAACAGGCCGTCGATCCGCGCCAGCCCGGCGGGGTCATACAGGTCTTCGAAACTGAGGCCGTGCGCGAGGCGCAGTTCGGACATCGCTCGTCCTTCTAAATCACAGAAAAATCTTGGGAATTCTGCCCAAGCCCCGCGCCGTTCTTACAGCGTGGGGTGGGGAAATGCAAGGAACGCTCGAGCCTATTCATGCATCGAAATAGTGTGAAATGAGCATTGCACTGCGAAATCGCTTCTCCCGTAACAAGGCGACCCTATGTTCAGCACATATGGAGTTTCGATATGACAGACCAGGATAAAGTTTCGGGCCAGGAAACCGGCCAATTTCGCGAAAAGCTGGTTCGCTGCAAACAGGAATGGGCCGCCGAGGGCCGGCTGCTGACCGGCAACGCCGCTCGATCTGAGGCCCAGCGCCTGCCGCCCGGCCAGCGCGAGGTGAAGACCTGGCCGGTGCTCGACCTCGGCGCGCAGCCCAGAATCGACCTCAAGCTCTGGCGCCTCACCATCGACGGGCTGGTGGAAAACCCGTCCGCCCTCGACTGGCAGACATTCCAGGACCTGCCCCAGTCGGACTCGACCAGCGACATCCATTGCGTGACCGCCTGGTCGCGCTACGACAACCGTTGGCGCGGGCTGCTGGTCGGCGACCTGCTGGCCCTGGTGCGGCCGCAGCCCGAAGCCAGGTTCGTGCTGTTCCAGTCGTACGACACCTACACCACCAACCTGCCGCTGGACGAGTTCGCGGTCCCCGACGCATTGCTGGCCACCCATTGGGAAGGCGCGCCGCTGACGGTGGAGCATGGCGGCCCGCTGCGCGTGGTCGTTCCGCAGCTCTACTTCTGGAAAAGTGCCAAGTGGGTGAAGCGCATCACCTTCGCGCCCGACGACCAGCCCGGCTTCTGGGAAGTGCGCGGCTATCACAACCATGGCGACCCGTGGGAGGAAGAGCGGTATAGCGACTGAAGCATTTTCCGCCGAAGTGGAAGCCGGTTCGGCGTAGAAAATGCGACCAACCAAGACTGGGCCGTCACGGTCTTGTGATAGCGGAACGAAAGGCACCGTCGCATCATCTGTGACTTGGTTCACTGCCGCTGTATGCCATCCCGGACAGGATGGGTTCGACATTCGACAGAGGGAGAGACATGTTATGAAGCCGACTGATTTGCGCGCCGCCGCCATCATGGCGCTGGCGCTGCTGGCTCTGCCGGGCGCCAGCCACGCCATGAGCACCAATTCGACGCCGGAGTCGAAGCAGACCGACCTCTACAAGCAAGCCGAGGACCTGATCGACGACGAGGAATACGCGGACGCGATTCCGCTGCTGCAGCAGTCGATCCAGGAAAAGGGCGAGTATGCCGACGCGCTGAACTTGCTCGGCTACGCCAACCGCAAGCTGGGCGACAAGGCCAAGGCGATGACCTACTACACCAAGGCCCTGAACATGGAGCCCAACCATCTTGGCGCCAACGAATACATGGGCGAGCTCTATCTCGAGATGAACGATCTGCCCAAGGCCGAGGAGCGCCTCGCCGTCCTCAAGAACGCCTGCGGCGACTGCGACGAATTCGACGATCTCGAGGACGAGATCGAGGACTACAAGGAAGAGCACGGGCTGTCGTAAGAGACGCCCGCTCTTTCAGCCTCCCCTACTGTCATCCCGGCCAAGCCGCGCAGCGGCGCAGAGCCGGGACCCATGGGGCGCTTCCGCTTCACTGAAAGATCGCATGGGTCCCTGGTCGCGCGGAGCCTGTCCTTGGGCCGCGCAAAGCGCGGACCCGAGGGCTGGCCCGGGATGACATTGGGAGAGCGTTACTTCCTCCGCTTCACCAGCGCATAACCCCTTGGTTCGCCGGTCTTGTGGCTCAGCGTCGTCATCGCCCTGGCGAGGCGCGGCAGCGGCGCCCATACCGGCTCGTAGTCCTTCTTGTAGACGTCGAGCATGAGCACGAGGTCGCGCGCCGCATCGTAGGCGCCGATCGGCGAGAAATGGCCGACATCGACGCCGTCGCCATAGAACAGGTCGAGGTGGAAGTTGGCGGCGCCGAAAGCGCCGCCGC
>DATFDU010000054.1:0-5065 GCA_035251915.1 Dongiaceae bacterium
TCCCAGGCGCTGCAGCTGCGCGCACAGCTCCGCCGGCAAGCGCAAAGAGGCCGGCGGCAATTCGGACAAGGCGACGCGCTGCTCGCCGAACGGCACGATCTGGTTGGGCTGCTTCGGGCCGGCACCGAACCGCGCCGCACCCCAGGCTGCGCCGATGGTATCGGCAACAGCGGAGCGATGATGCAGGCCGAAGCTGCGCATGTGCCGATCGAGATCGGCCAGCAAGCGCGCTTCGCTGCCCCACAAATGGGCGCAGCCGGCGATATCCAGCATCAGGCCATCGGACCCGTCGGTCGCGACCAGCGGCGAGAAGCGCGTCGCCCAATCGGCAAGGCGCTTCAAATCCGCCGCGTCGGCGTCAGGCTCGAGCGGAACGACGATCACATGCGGGACCCAGGCACGCGCATCGGCAACCGCCACGCCTGGCTTCAGCCCCAGCGCCCGCGCCGCGGGATTCACCGCCTGGATCTCCAGGCGATTGCCGACCTGCGCCGACAGGACGAGCGGCGCCTCAGCCGAAGCGGAGGAGGGTGGCCGTTGCCCGCTCTGCTTCCGCTGCTGGCGCCGGCGATATTGATCGGTCGGCCAGTGCGGCAGCCACAGGGACAGAAAACGCCGTGCCCCGCTGTTGATCAGCATGATCGAACTCCATAATCCAGGACGCCGCCGCAGCGTTGCGGCAGCGCCAGAGATCGAGACGCCATCGCGCCGGCCCCAGCTCCGGCATGGTTGCTTGATCAGACACGCGCGGCTGCGGCTGGGGAGTGATGCGCCAGCGCGTGACCGCCGCGATCGGTTGTGCACGCTGCTGCTGCGCCGATTCCTGGGTGCGCCAGCGCCGCAGCAGGAAGCAGGGGATGCCGGCCTGCTCCGCCGCCAGTTGCAGGCGGCGCGTGGCGGTGAGCGAGAGAACGCCGACCTCTGCCACCACCGCGGCCAGGGACCGGCTGCGCAAGGCTTCCTCGAGCGCCCAGCACACCTCGGCATCGCGCCGCGCGGAAACCAGGATCAGCCGGCGCAGATCGAGGCCGAAGGCGGCGAGGCCGGGAGCATAGAGGTCGTCCTCCTGCGTCACCCAGGCGATCCATCCCGTCGGCGCGCTGGCTTTCAGGACCAAGGCCAGGAATCCGGCCCCGGCGGCCCCCTGTTCCTCATCGCCGCCATTGCCGGCGATTTCATGGACGGCGCCGAGGGGAATGGCAGCCGTACCTAAATACGCATCGACCGGGGGGAGGCCGGTGGACAGCTGCCCTTCCGAGGCACGAACTTCCGGCCGCACCGCCGGTATGCAGGCAATGCGCTGTTTTAATTGAGCCAAGTCGATCCGAGCATTCATCGTCGCGCAGCCGCTTTATTCGTTCTCTTTTTGTTCTAAACAGACCTGAGTGTCAAGGCGTTGCGACCGTTCAAATGTCATTTAATGTTTTCGAAAAAACACATCTAACTGAATGAAATAAATCAGTTTTCTGATTTTTTGGTTCATGCCCGGTTCAGGCAGCCGTTGCTAGCCTCCTGCCACCAACTCGGACAATTCGAGGAAGCCAAACAATGAATCCAACCATCCGTACTCTTGTAACCTCTCTGATGATCGCCGCAGTGGCGCCGATCGGGCTCGCCGCTCTCGATCTCGAGCAGGCTGCGTTCGCCAAGAACGGCAACGGCGGCGGCAATGGCGGGGGGAATGGCGGCGGTAAAGGTGGCGGCCACGGCGGCGGCAATGGCAACGGCCACGGCAAGAGCAGCGAAGCCCATGGCAACGCCAAGGCAGGGGCCAAGGCCGCCAAGGCGGAGGCCAAGGCCGTCGAAGATGGCGAAGAAAGCGATGGCATGGCGCCCAACGAGCTCGGCAAGCTGAATGGCGTGCTGCATGCCTCTCCAAACGCAATCGCGCATGCCAGCGCCAATTCGCCGATCGGCACCGCCCGCGAGTTCGGCGCGGCCCTGGCCGGCTTTCTTGATGCACCCGAGACCGAAGCGCCGGCCGAGGGTGAAGCTCCAGCCGAAGGCGAAGAAACCGCCGACGATGCAGCCCCGACCATCGACGAGCTCGGCGAAATGATGGCCCGCATGACCAACAAGCCAGTGACGGCCGACCAGGTCCAGGCGGTTGCCGAGAAGGTCGGCGTCGAGACGACCGATGAAGCTCCGGCAGATGACACGGCTGACGGTGACGAGACGGCCGACGGCACCACCGACGATCCGACCGAGGGTGACGAGCCGGCGGCACTGGATCAGGCGACGGCCCAGGAGATCGCCGACAAGGCCAACGAGATCCATGGCTTTGACACCGGCGACGACGATGACACGGCCGATGCCGGCGATGATACGGGCGACACTGGCGACGAGACCGCCACCAACTAAGAGCTAAAGATCTGCAGCAAGCCTGGCGCGGGAGGAAACTCCCGCGCCGTTCTTTTGGATTGCGCTTGCCTAGACTACAAAACAGGAGTTATGGCGATGGCGAGTGTGCTCAATCGGAGAACCTTCTTGATCACCGCGGTGCCAGCGCTGGCGTTGCTTAGTGGCCTGGGCGCCGACAAAGTGCAGGCAGAGTCGATCGACGTTGGCGACATCTTTATTGGCGAACTAGAGAAACGACTTATCGCCAGCTACTACCATCGTCAGCTGGTCGCATATCAGCTGAGCCCTGAGTATCGCAAAGGCAAGAAGAACCATAAGCACAAGGGACTGCCGCCCGGCCTCGCGAAGAAGGGGAAGGTGCCGCCGGGGATAGCCAAGCAGCTGGCACGCAACAACCACCTTCCATCGGATCTTGAGTATCGCCCGCTGCCCCATGATTTGATTGTGCAGATGCCGCCACTCCAGCCCGGCTACATATACAGGATCGTCGACGATCGAGTTCTGCTGATAAGAGCGGCCAGCAATCTCATCCTCGATGTGCTGACCGTGGCTGCACTTGATGTGCTGAGTTGAGCGGCCGCTGGTGGAGCGCGCGTGATCGCTTGGAAAGGCGAGTGCGAGAGATCCTTCTGATCGAGCCAGATCTCTCGCACTTCCTTCGGAAGCTAAAAGGCTCCAGGTTTTCTTCGATCGACAGTCGGATCAATTCGGTTCGTTCGGATCGTCAATCTCATGCAGCTCGTCTGCCTCGGCAGCAGCACTGCCCGGCTGAGCGGGAGCATTTCCTGCCTGGTTAAAGAAGCCGGAAAGGCCTGGGTCACCGGTGGTGGACCCATTGCCTAGGCCAGCATCAAAACGGCATCTGGCGAGCGCCTTTTCAGGCCACAAGGAGATGGCCGCTGCCGACGCCAAGGAAAGGGCCACTGCTGCGAGCAGAGCGAACTTCGTCAGCCTGTTCATCTTGATGCACATGCTTCACTCCATGGAAGCTTGGCGGGCCGTGACTTCTCCGCCATCGTGGATCAAGGTCCAGAACCTCAGGACAAACTGTGCAGTTTTGATCGTTGCAGCGATTCAATTCCACTCACTCCGCCTCTCGTTCATCCTGCATTCATGTAGATGAACTCAGATGTGGCTATCGAACCTACGAAGAGTCGCTTGCTAAGTTGCATGCGATTGGGAGTTGCTACCGAACACGTGCGAAGTCGCCGCACAACGACATCGCTTGGAGAACCTTCGCATGCAGATGGACAAGAGCTTCCGCTGAATGGATCAACTTGCCGAAAAAGACTTCAGCGACCGTGTGAGTTGGGGCAACTAAGACTTTCGCTAGGTATGGGCGGCGGCGACGAGACCGTCACGCCCAGCAGATAGATGCTAGAGCAAGCGTGGCGCGGGAGGAAAATTCTCGCGCTCCTTCTCGATCGTTAGCGCGCTTCGCTGGAGCGGCCGCGACGGAGCAGGAAGGCCGGCGTATGGTCGCCGAAGGCGACGCCGGGCAAGCCGCCATCGTCATTGTGATGGACGCGCCCGTCACGGCGTTCGGGGCGGGGCGGATGCTGGTCGGTCGCCTGATGATCACGCCCGCCGGAACGGCGCTGATGGCGGTTGAAATGCGGCTCTTGCTCGACCGGCAGCGGCAGCGCGACGCTGGCTTCCAGCATGGCGTGGCGGCCGATCTCGCGCTCCGGATGCGGCACCACGGCGTCGATGACTTTCTCCGCCTTGCGCTGGCGCTTTTCCTGCTGCTGGCGTCCGCGGTCGTGACGGCCGCCGCGGCCGCGAGGCTCGCGCCCGCTGGACAAGGCCGCTCCTTCCAGCCCTTCAATCGTGATGCGCGGAATCGTGGTTCCCACCAGCTTCTCGATCGCCGCGACATACTTGCCGTCGATCGGCGCCGCCAGCGTGAAGGCATGGCCTTCGCGCCCGGCACGGCCGGTGCGGCCGATGCGGTGGATGTAATCCTCGGCATGCATCGGCACGTCGAAACAGAAGACGTGGCTGAGGCCCTTGATGTCGAGGCCGCGCGCTGCCACGTCGCTGCACACCATCAGGCGCACTTCGCCCTTCTTGAACTTGTCCAGCGTCTCGGTGCGGGCCGGCTGTGACATGTCGCCATGTAGGCGCACCGCGTCGAAGCCGTGCTTGGTGAGCGACTTGAACAGGATTTCGACGTCGCGTTTGCGGTTGCAGAAGATGAGGGCGTTGGTGACGTTTTCCCGGCGAATCAGTTCGCGCAAAGCCTCGCGCTTCTGCTCCGGTTCCACCACCACCATGCCCTGCACGACCGTCGTGGCCGCCGTCGCCGGCGGAGACACGCTGATCTCCTTCGGATTCATCAGGAACGCGTCGGCAAGGCGGCGGATTTCCGGCGCCATGGTGGCGGAGAAGAACAGGGTCTGGCGCAGCTTCGGCAACAGCCCGACGATCTTCTCGACATCCGGGATGAAACCCATGTCGAGCATGCGGTCGGCTTCGTCGATCACCAGGATCTTGACGTCGTTCATCAGGATCTTGCCGCGCTCGAACAGATCGATCAGGCGGCCGGGCGTGGCGATCAGCACGTCGACGCCGCGATCCAGCTTCTTCTCCTGGTCGACAAAGCTCTCGCCACCTATGAGCAGGGCGTAGCTCAGGTTTGCGTTCTTGCCATACTTCTCGAAGCTGTCGGCCACCTGGGCCGCCAGCTCCCGAGTCGGCTCCA
>DATFDU010000055.1:0-4834 GCA_035251915.1 Dongiaceae bacterium
GCCGCCGACGCGAGGGTAGTTCGGTTCCCCGTATTGCAGGGCCATCGAATATGGAGCGCGCAGTCGCAGCAGAGCACACGATGAGCCCCTTCACCCCTTGTGCGGGAAGGTTGGGATGGGGGGTGCCGCCGCACGGCGGTAGATGAGCAAGATGTGTTTTGACATTGCTCAGGATGTCAGCGGCACCATTGTAGTTGCGTTGATCCCAACCATCGTGCGGCGTCACCCCCCATCCAGCTTCGCCCCCGCGGACGAATGTCCGCATTCGCGGACGGGGGCTCGGCTGCGCCTCGCTAAGGCTCCGCATCCTTCCCCCGCAAGGGGGGAAGGGCTTCTTTCTTGTGGAGATGGGAAGCTAGCATGGCCGCGCTCGGCTTCCTGTCGCCGAAGGGGCGCGTGTTGCCGATCGTCACGGTGCTCGCGATCGTCGTGGTGCTGTGGTACGCGCTGGCGGTCGCCCTCAACTACAACCGCGTCTCCGAGCAGCTGGCCGGCGTCAATCCGGACTACACGGTCGGCGACCTGCTCAAGGGCACCTGGAGCATGGAGCGGCCGGTATTGCCAGCGCCGGACCAGATCGCGGTCGACCTGTGGAAGTCCACGGTCCAGCTCAAGGTCACCAGCAAGCGCTCGCTGATCTACCACACCTACATCACCGCCTCGGCAACGCTGGTGGGCTTTGCGTTCGGCACCATCCTCGGCATCCTGCTGGCGGCCGGCATCGTTCACGTGCGCACCCTGGACCGCTCGCTGATGCCGTGGATCATCGCGTCGCAGACCATTCCCATCCTCGCCATCGCGCCGATGGTCATCGTCATCCTGGCCAGCATCGGCGTCACCGGGCTGATCCCGAAGGCGATCATCTCGATGTACCTGTGCTTCTTCCCGGTCACCATCGGCATGGTGAAGGGGCTGCGCTCGCCCGATCCGCTGCAGATCGACCTGATGCGCACCTACAACGCGAGCCAGTGGCAGATCTTCTGGAAGCTGCGCGTGCCGGCCTCCATCCCGTTCCTGTTCGCCAGCCTCAAGGTCGCGATCGCGATCAGCCTGGTCGGCGCGATCGTGGGCGAGCTGCCGACCGGCGCGGAAGGCGGCCTCGGATCGCGGATGCTCGCGGGCTCCTACTACGGGCAGATGGTGCAGATCTGGTCGTGCCTGGTGCTGGCCTCGATCCTCGGCATGATCATGGTCTACTCGATCGCCGGCGTCGAATGGGTGACGCTGCGGCGCACCGGAGGACGCGCATGAGCCCGCGGCTGGCCTGGATCAGCGCGCTCCTGATGGCGGCCGGGCTCGCATTGCCGATTGGCTACTACGAGGAGGGCCTGGTCTACTGGTCGCAGTTCCCCTTGTCGGCGATGTTCGTTGCGTTCGGCATCGCCGCCGTCGTGACAGGCGAGCGCTGGCTGCGGCACCTCGCCAGGGGCGAGCTGTGGGCGTGGCTGGGGCCGATCGCGGTCCTCGTCGCCGGCGTCGGACCGCTCATGCTGCCGACCGCCGAGCTGGCAATGCGGCAATCGTCGGACGGATTCGTTTCCGCCGTGATCGATGGGCTGTCGACCTCGCCAGGCTTCTGGCTGACGGTCGCAGGCATCCTGCTGTTTGCCTGGACGGTGATGCAGCACATGTCGGCGCAGCCGCCGAGCCGGCTCCATGCCATCCTGGTGCCCGCGCTGTTCGGCGTGGCGCTGATCTATCTGTGGCAGCTCGTGGTGGTCGGCTTTGCCATTCCGCGCGTCCTGCTGCCGGCGCCGACCGAGATCTTCGAGGCCCTGAAGAGCGATGCGCCGACGCTCGCACTCGACTTCAACGAAACCTTCCTGAAGGCGGTTCTTGCAGGATTTTTCATCGGCAACGCCCTGGGGCTGGCGACCGCGCTGATCGTCGACCGCGTGCCGTTCCTGCAGCGCGGCCTGCTGCCGCTCGGCAACCTGGTCAGCGCCGTGCCGATCATCGCGGTGGCGCCGATCATGGTCATGTGGTTCGGCTTCGGCCCGGAATCCAAGACGGCGGTCATCGTCTTCATGATCTTCTTCCCGATGCTGGTGAACGCGGTCGCGGGTCTCAACGCGGCGGACCGCATGCAGCTCGACCTCATGCGCTCCTATGGCGCGCGCTACTGGCAGACCATGTGGTCGCTGCGCGTGCCGGCCGCGCTGCCCTTCATCTTCAATGCGCTCAAGATCAACTCCACCCTGGCGCTGATCGGCGGCATCGTGGCGGAGTTCTTCGGCTCCGGCATGCAGGGCATGGGGTTCCGGATCAGCACCCAAGTCCAGGTCATGAACGTCGACGTGGTGTGGGCGACCATCGCGATCGCGGCGGTCGCCGGCTCGGCGTCCTATGGCATCCTGGCGCTGCTGGAGCGCAGTTTCACCTTTTGGCATCCATCTTACCGCAGTCGATGAACACATAAACAAGGAGGCAGACGATGAGTGCGAAGACTTGGAGGGGCGCGGTTGCAGCAGCGGCATTGCTGGCGCTGTCGGCAGGCGCGGCGGAGGCGGCGGACCAGATCACCCTGCAGCTGAAGTGGGTGACCCAGGCGCAGTTCGCCGGCTACTTCGTGGCGAAGGACAAGGGTTTCTACGACGAGGTCGGGCTCGACGTGACGATCAAGCCGGGCGGACCGGACATCAACCCGAGCCAGGTGATCGCCGGCGGCGGCGCCGACGTGGTGGTGGACTGGATGCCCTCGGCGCTGGCGACGCGTGAAAAGGGCGTGCCGCTGGTCAACATCGCCCAGGTGTTCCAGAAGTCGGGCATGATGCTGACCTGCCGCAACGACAGCGGCGTCACGTCGCCCGACAAGTTCGCCGGCAAGACGCTCGGCGTCTGGTTCGGCGGCAACGAGTATCCGTTCCTCAACTGGATGAACAAGCTCGGCCTCAAGACCGACGGCAGCGCCGGCGGCGTCAAGGTGCTGAAGCAGGGCTTCAACGTCGACCCGCTGCTGCAGAAGCAGGCCGACTGCATCTCGACCATGACCTACAACGAGTATTGGCAGGTGATCGACGCCGGCATGAAGCCGGACCAGCTCACCACCTTCAAATACGAGGACCAGGGCGTCGCGACGCTCGAGGACGGGCTCTACACGCTGGAGAGCACCCTCGAGGATCCCGCCAAGGTCGAGCTGCTGGCCAAGTTCGTGAAGGCCTCGATGAAGGGCTGGGACTATGCGGTCGACAACCCGGACGAGGCAGCGATGATCACGCTGGAGAACGACGAGACCGGCGCGCAGACCGAGAAGCACCAGAAGCGCATGATGGGCGAGATCGCCAAGCTGGTGGGCGAGAGCCCGAAGGGCACCGGCTATCTCGACGAAGCGGCCTACAACCGCACCGTCGAGACGCTGATGGGCGGCGGCTCCGACCCGGTCATCAGCACCAAGCCGGAAGGCGCCTTCACCCACGCGGTGATCGAGAAGGCGCTGGCGATGTAACAGGTATGGCGGGAGATTCAAATCCCGCCGAACCAGAACAGGGGCCGCCGGATCTGATCCGACGGCCCCTGGCATTTGCGAATCCTAGGCGAGAGCGAGACCGTGAAAATTCCGGCTTTCCCGTTCACCGTCACCGACTGGGCTCGGGTCGAGCCGACTGTTCACGGCGGCGAGACGGGCCTCGCCTACTGGAGAACGCTGAACATCGGTGATGTTCGCGTGCGGCACGTCGAATACACGCCCGGATATCTCGCAAATCACTGGTGCGATAGAGGCCATATCCTGTTTGTGCTGGAAGGCGAGATCATCAGCGAGTTGAAGGATGGCCGCACCTTCTCCCTGTCCGCCGGAATGAGCTACCAAGTATCCGATTTTGGCGATGCGGCGCACAGATCGTTCGCTCCGAAGGGAGCCAAGCTCTTCATTGTGGACTGATGGCATGCTCTACACCTTCAACGAACTCGAACTCCCCAACGGCGGCCGCCTGGGCCTCGGCTGCTGTCCCGGCCATCGCCTGACGCCGCCGCTATCCGTCCGGCCAGCGCCGGGCAGCCTCAAGGACGATCTCAGGCTGATCGCGGCGTGGAAGCCGGATGCGGTGCTGTCGCTGATGGAGGAGCCGGAGCTGGCGTCCGTCGGGACGCCGGTCAAGGTGCTGGCGGAGGAGCTGAAGGCGCACGGCGTCGCGTGGCACCACCTGCCGATCTGCGACCTTGGCGCGCCGGACGAGCGGTTCGAGACGGCGTGGGTCGACCTGTGGCCGCGGCTCGACCTGCTGTTCCGGAACAGGGGCCGCGCCTTCATCCACTGCTATGCGGGACTTGGCCGCACCGGGACGGTCGCGGCGCTGATCCTGATGCAATACGGTCAGAGCGCGCGGGACGCTCTGCAGGCGGTGCGCGCGGCGAGGCCGGGCTCGATTCAGTCGCTGGAGCAGGAGCACTATCTGTCGCAGATCGGACGCCGCGCCCGCTAGACCGATTCGGGCCTGTTCAGCAGGGCGTTGAACACCGTCTTCGGCACGCGCACGCGTTCGTCCTTCTCATGGAGCGCATGCAGGTCCTGGTGCGATGCATCGGGAGCGGCCGCGAATGCGGCGAGCCGGTCGAAGAAGGCGAGCTGGCCGGCATCGAGCTCCTGGCCCGGATGGGGCATGATGCCCCAGCAATCCCAGGGCAGCATCTCCATCTTGTTGAGGGCGGCAACGTCCCGGATCAGGGAAGCGGCGATGAACCACAGGCCGCGCAGGTCGCCGACGAAGATGCCGAACTTGCCGGGGTCGGCCTGGCCGCTGCGGCATCGGGTCCAGGCATCGGCCGATTGCAGGAACTGGTCGCGCGGCACGTCCAGCGGGTCGAACTTGAATTTCAACGCGCCGCGCCACACCGC
>DATFDU010000056.1:0-8469 GCA_035251915.1 Dongiaceae bacterium
TCGCCGCGGCCGAGGTCGACCGTCACGTTGCCGAACTCGACGCGCTTCACGAGGCCGTTGATGATCTCGTTCTTGCGGTCCTTGAACTCCTCGAACTGGCGCTTGCGCTCGCTCTCGCGCACCTTCTGCACGATCACCTGCTTGGCGGTCTGCGCGGCGATACGGCCGAAATCGATCGGCGGCAGCTCGTCGACGATCAGGTCGCCGGCCTTCATGTTCGGGTCGCGCTTCTGCGCCCAGGTCACCGGGATCTGCGTCGCTTCGTTCTCGACCGTCTCCACCACTTCACGCACGCGGGTCAGCCGGATCTCGCCGGTCTTGCGGTCGATGTTGGCGCGGATGTCGTGCTCGTGGCCGTATTTGGAGCGGCCGGCCTTCTGGATGGCCTGCTCCATCGCGGTCAGCACTTCATCGCGATCGATGCTCTTTTCGCGGGCCACCGCATCGGCGACCTGCAACAGTTCCATGCGCGGAATGGCAATGGCTTGTTCCATGGCTCTTTGCCTTTAGGCTTCCTCTTGTTCGTTGTTGTCTTCCTGATGGAGCGCGATCAGCGCATCCGTCAGCACCAGTTTCGCCTTGTGGATGGCGGCGAACGGAATGCGCAGATCCGCCCCGTCCACGGTCAATTCGACCGCATTCGCATCGACCGACTTGATCGGCCCCTTGAAGCGCTTGCGCCCGTCGATCGGCGCATTGGTCTCGACCTTCGCCTCGTGCCCGAGGAAGCGCTCGTAATCCTTGGCGCGCGTCAGCGGCCGGTCGATGCCGGGCGAGCTCACCTCGAGCGAATAGGCGCCGGCGATCGGATCCTCGACATCCAGCACCGCCGAGATCGCGCGCGAGATCTCCGCGCAATCGTCGACCGACATCGCGCGCCCGCTCGCCGGCTCCGCCATGATCTGCAGGGTGGGGCGCTGGCTGCCCGACACCTGCACCCGCACCAGCTCGAAGCCCATGGCCTCGATCGCGGGCGTAATCAATCTGGCAATCCGCTCTGCCAACATGACTCCGTTCGTGCCTCGATAAACCCGTCCCAGAAACCAATCCCTGTCCCCGCCGTTGCGGCAATAAAAAAGGCGGGCCGTTGGCCCACCCTTTTTTATGGCTCGATCCCGTCGAACCTGGGAATTGGCGCGGAATATAGCCATCCAGCCCCGAAAGGCAAGGAAATTAGCCTGTCTTGCACCAGAACAAAAGGGGAATCCGCAGGTCCTACCAGTTCGCCGCGACCGGCGTATGGCACGGATCGTTCGTGTTCGGCTGCGGCAGGCTCGAAATCTCCGGACCGCTGCCCGCAACCCGCTTCAAAGTCTCCTCGCCCGACACGCCGGTCGGACCTGTCCACCATTCTCCTTCCAGTTGCCGGCCGTTCGAGCAATAGGCCGCGATCGCCGGGGCGTTTCTGTAGGCATAGGCCACCGCCAGCACGTTGCCGATCTTGATGCCGCTGCCGACGAACACCTCCGACGGCAAGCGCCAGGTTATCTTGATGTGGTCGCCGGTCCGCTCAAGCTCGGCATAGCCGCTGTAGCGACCGCCCCAGGGATTGGCCCCCAGCGTGATCTGATAGCGCCCGGTGAGAGTGGGCGACCCGCTCAGCACTTCGCGTCCCGGCGCGCGATCATGCACGCCCTGCGGCAGCCAGATGCCGTCGAGGGTGCCGCCATCGATGCGGTAGATCACCGTTCCCAGCCCGGGATCCTGGACCTCGTTGTTCGGCCAATAGGCGACGCCGAGCACATGATTGAGGGCGAGGCCGAAGCCGCTCTCGGCCGCGCGGCCGCTGCGTTGCCAGTTCACGTCGAAGGCATGGCCGCGGTCTGCGATCGTCAGCTCGCCGACATACTGCGTGCCGCCGGCCTCGCGGCCGTCCATGGCGTAGCGCCCGGACAGGGTGTCCCCGGCCCGACTTGCCGGCGTCGTCAGGATGACGCCGGCGATCAGCAGCGCCGTGAGAAGACCGCGTCGAATGTCGGACAGCATCGCAGTTCCCCAATTCCAACGACCCATAGTTCAACTTGGAATTGCGGCATTGAAAAGGCATTAACGTGCCGCCATCGCGACGTCGAGATCTATCGGCGACCGGCGGGCAGCGCGCTCGCTACGCGCCGATTTTCTTTTTCAGCGCATCGTGGGCGGCGCTGAAGCCGGCCAGGGAGAAATCGAACGTCGCGCTCTTGCCGGGGCCGACGCCGACGGTCACCTTGGCTGAGCTTCCGCCGCGCAAGGCCGACTGATGGTCGGCTGACAGCTTGCCGACCGCCTCGCAGCCGCGCTTCTGACAGCGCAGATATTGCAGATCGATCTTGCTGGCGCCCACCGACAGCGACGGCTGCTGGGTGAGATCGACACCCAGCGGCAACAGCGCGCTCGCGATCATCTCCTGGCCGCCGCCGCCGACCTCGGCAGCGACCACCAGCGCGCCCAGCCGTTGTCCCTTGTCCGACAGGATGACGGTCAGCATCTCGCACACCTGCGGCGCGTTGGCCGCCGACTTGTGGCAGAACAGCTCCCAGTCCTTGTATTTCTCCGGCTTGGGGGTGTTCGCCGTTGGCTGGGCGCTTTGCGCAACGGCGCCGGACGTGACGGCCAGGACCATCATCGTCGCCAACGCCATGGTGTGCACGAACTTCATTGCCTGCTCCGATGGCTCGGTTTCAATCCCTCCCCCGCGGCCCCGTATGCCGGAAATCCGCGGGGCGTGCCAGGGACTTTGTTCGTCTAGCCCCTGATCAGCGACGGATTCCATCGTTCGATCGCTTCCCGGCAGCGCGGCGAGGTTTCAAGGCCGCTCGCGCCGCCGCGCTCATTGACCCGGATCATGCGGTCGGCCCCGACGGTCCCGACATGGCCGTAGGTGCCGACCCCGGTCAGCAGCCCCTCGTCGGCGCAATAGGCGATGATGCCGGGGGCGAAACCGCTGCCGTAGCTCGCGACCAATACATCCCCGACGCGAAGCCCCACGCCTTCGTAGGAGCGCGCCGGCGTATACCACGTCATCTGATAGGTGTCGCCCTGACGCACGATATCCACGAAGCCGGTGTGATAAGTGTGACCATCGCCGTCCAGGCTCCGCGCGATCGCATAGCGGCCTTCCAGCGCCGGGGGTCCTTCTAGCGTCTCCTGGATCAGCGTCGCGGACTCGGAAGGCAGGCGAACGCCGTCGAGCCTGCCGCCATTGATCCGGTAAGCGAGCACGCCCTTGCCGCGGTAGCGGCCGTTCAGCGCCTCGGTATAGGCGGCGCCAAGAACGCCGTCGACCGCGACCGCGATGCCGCCGAACAGATTGCCGTCATCCTCCTGCCAGGCGATGCTGAATCCGGCGCCGCGCAGCGCGATGGTGGCGACGCTGTGCCGGGTCTTGCCGGCGGTGAACACCGTGCTGTGCCGGTACTGGCCGACCAGCGCGTCGGTCGGACCCTTCATTCCCGGCTGCACATTGTCAGCGCCCACAGTGCCGGCGACCGACAGAATGGCGGCCGCTGCCAACGCCCCCTTGAGCCAACCACGCCGCGCGCCGCCCATTCCGTTGTCCTTGCCGCCGGTAACCGCTTGATTCGACACGGACCCGCTCCATCGCTCGCATAAGCCGAATGGCCTGTAAAGCGCCCTCTTGAACGGCCGTGCAGGATCGCTCATATCAGCGCGCGGATTCTGGTTTGCGCAAGGTGACCGCCAATGAAGATGGAAAAGCTCGGATTCCAGGCCGAGGTGTCGCGGCTCCTGGATATCGTCGCTCATTCGCTCTACAGCGACCGCGCGGTCTTCCTGCGCGAGCTCATCTCCAACGCCTCCGATGCCTGCGACAAGCTGCGCTACCTCAGCCTGACCGAGCCCGGCCTCGTTGCCGATGATCCGGATTTCAGCATCACCGTCGCGCTCGACAAGGACCAGAAGACCCTCACCGTCTCCGACAACGGCATCGGCATGAACCGCGAGGACCTGATCTCGCACCTCGGCACCATCGCGCGCTCCGGCTCCGCGCAGTTCGTGCAGGCGCTGGAGGAAGGCAAGTCGAAAGACGTCTCGCTGATCGGCCAGTTCGGCGTCGGCTTCTACGCCGCCTTCATGGTTGCCGACCAGGTGACGGTGGTGAGCCGCAAGGCCGGTGAGACCCAGGCCTGGAAGTGGGTCAGCGACGGCAAGGGCGAGTTCGAGATCGGCGAGGCCGAGCGAGCGGGCCGCGGCACCGACGTCGTGGTCCACATCAAGAAGGACGCCGCGGAGTTCCTGGAGAAGGCCCGCGTCAGCACCATCATCACCAAGTATTCCGACCACATCGCCTTGCCCATCAAGCTGATCGAGGGCGGCAAGGAGGAGAAGGTCAACCAGGCCGCGGCCTTGTGGACGCGCTCCAAATCCGACATCACCGAGGAGCAGTACCGCGACTTCTACCGCCACGTCGCGCACGCCTTCGACGAGCCGTGGGGCACGCTGCACTTCAAGGCCGAGGGCAAGATCGAGTATACCGGCCTCGTCTTCATCCCGACGGTGAAGCCGTTCGACCTGTTCCATCCCGACCGCAAGCAATCGCTGAAGCTCTACGTCAAGCGCGTCTTCATCACCGACCATTGCGAGGAGTTGCTGCCGCACTGGCTGCGCTTCGTGAAGGGCCTGGTGGATTCGGAGGACCTGCCGCTCAACATCAGCCGCGAGATGCTGCAGCAGAACCCGGTGCTGACCAGGATTCGCCAGGGCGTGGTGAAGAAGGTGCTGGAGTATCTCAAGAAGCGCGCCGAGAACGAGGCCGACGCCTATGCCGCCTTCTGGAACAATTTCGGCGCCGTCCTCAAGGAAGGCCTCTATGAGGAGCCGGAGCACCGCGAAGCGCTGCTGAAGCTCGCGCGCTTCCGTTCGACGCACGGCGATTCGCTGGTCAGCCTTGCCGACTATGTCGGCCGCATGAAGGAAGGCCAGACCTCGATCTACTACCTGACCGGCGATTCCCTCGAGGCCGCAGCGCGCTCGCCGCAGCTCGAGGGCTATCGCGCCAAGGGCATCGAGGTGCTGCTGCTGACCGACGGCGTCGACGAGTTCTGGGTGCCCGCGGTCGGCGAATATGACGGCAAGAGCTTCAAGTCCGTGACCCGCGGCGGCGCCGATCTCGACGCCATCAAGGGCGACGCCAAGGCGGAGAAGAAGCCGGAGCCCGCGGCCGCCGGCATCGACAACCTGATCGCGCTCATGAAGCTGGCGCTGAAGGACGCGGTCAAGGACGTGCGCGTCTCGCAACGCCTGACCGACAGCGCCGTATGCCTGGTCGCCGACGAAGGCGACATGGACATGCGCCTCGCCCGCCTGCTGCAGCAGCACAAGCGCATCGATGCCCTTGCCCCGCGCGTGCTGGAGATCAACGGGACGCATCCGGTGATCGCCGCGCTCGCCAAGGCGGTGTCAAGCGGCAAGGGCGACGCCGTCGCCGACGCCGCGTGGCTCCTGCTCGACCAGGCCCGCATCCAGGAAGGCGAAACGCTGAACGACCCCACCAGCTTCGCGAAGCGGCTGGGCGAGGTGCTGGGGAAAGCCTTTTCCTAGACTCCACCCTTCATCCATACTGAACAGCCCCTTCCCCCCTTGTGGGGGCCCAGCGCGAGAGGCGGCAGGATCAGTGACTCTTCCCGTCCACCTCCTCACCGACCTCTTCGCCGCCATTTGCGCGGCGCTCTCGGGCTGGGTGTTCTACCGCTACGGCCTCAAGCCCGAGGGCTACACCGCCTCGGCTCAGCGGGAGCTCGGATACTGGGCGACGCTGAGCTTCGCGGCGCTGCTGGGCGCGTTCTGGTTCGGCACCCTCAACCTCCATCTCGGCGGCATCGCCGGGATCGGACGCAGCGCCTTCGGCGCCATTTTCGGCGGCATCGCCGGCGTCGAGCTGTGGAAGGCATTCAAGCGCCGTAGCGGATCGACCGGCGTCGTCTATGTGGTGCCGCTCAGCGTCGGCATGATCCTGGGGCGCATCGGCTGCCAGTTCGCCGGGCTGGAAGACATGACCTATGGCGCGCCGACCGCGCTGCCCTGGGCATGGGATTTCGGCGATGGCATCGGCCGGCATCCCTCTCCGCTCTACGAATCGCTGGCGATGGCGGTCTTCTTGGCGGGATTCCTGATCTGGTTTCGCCGCGCGCCGCAAGCCGTCGCCGCCATCGGCTTCTATGTCTTCATCGCCTATTACGCCGCGCAGCGTTTCCTGATCGAGTTCACCAAGCCCTATGGCGAACTGGTCGCCGGGCTCGATCTGTTCCAGATTGGCGCGCTGCTGTTGTTCGGCTACGCTCTCACCATGATCATGCGTCGCCGGGGGAGTCATGCAGCAGCGCGCGCTTAAGTCCTACCTGTTCTACGGCCAGACGCAGTCGCTGTGCGAGACCTGCCTGCATCCGGTGCCGGCCAAGATCCTGATCGAGGATGATTGCGTCTATTTCCAGAAGCGCTGCGAGTCGCACGGCGTCCAGAAGACCCTCGTCTCCACCGACGCGGACTATTACCGCCGGTGCCGCGACTGGCTGAAGCCCGGCGACATCCCGCTCAAGTTCCAGTCGCGCACCCACTATGGCTGCCCGTTCGATTGCGGCCTGTGCCCGGACCATGAGCAGCATTCGTGCCTCGCGCTTATCGAGGTCAACGAGCATTGCAACCTGACCTGCCCGGTCTGCTTCGCCGATTCGGCGCCGCACCGGCCCAAGCATCTCGACCTCGCCACGATCGAACGCATGATGGATACGCTGGTGGTGAGCGAAGGCGAGCCGGACCTGTTGCAGATCTCCGGCGGCGAGCCGACGCTGCATCCCGACATCCTCACCATCCTGCGCATGGCCAAGCAGCGCCCGATCCGCCATCTGATGCTGAACACCAACGGCATCCGCCTGGCGCGCGATCCCGACTTCGTCGCGCAGCTCGCCGAGTTCGCGCCGGGCTTCGAGATCTACCTGCAGTTCGATTCCCTGCAGCGCGACGCCTTGATGCAGATCCGCGGCGCCGATCTCCGCTCCGTGCGCCAGCAGGCGCTGGAGAATCTGGAGCGCCACAACATCTCCACCACCCTGGTCGCCGTGCTCAAGAAGGGCGTCAACGATGGCGAGATCGGCGAGATCGTGCGCCACGCCCTCGCCTGGAACTGCGTGCGCGGCGTCACCTTCCAGCCGGTGCAGGATGCCGGGCGCAACCTCGGCTTCGACAAGAACCGCGACCGCGTGCTGCTCAGCGACATCCGCCGCGGCTTGATCGAGCAGGACTGTGGCTTCACGGCGGAGGACATCATCCCGCTGCCGTGCAATCCCGAATCCATCACCATCGGCTATGCCCTGCGCGACGGGCGGAAGCTGACGCCCATCACCAGTCTGTTGCCGCGCGCCGAGCTGCTGCGCGACGGGCCCAACACCATCGCCTATGAGAAGTATCCCGCGCTCAAGGAGCGCCTGTTCCAGCTGATGTCGCTGTCCGCCGCCGGCGAGATGACCGACCTCAAGCTGCGCGAGCTTCTCTGCTGCCTGCCGCAGTTCGAGGTGCCGAACGCGCTGGGCTACGACCGCGTGTTCCGGGTGCTCGGCATCCAGTTCCTCGACCGCTTCAATTTCTGCGTCGCGCAGGTGAAGCGTTCCTGCATCCACTTCGTGACGCCGGAGCAGCGCATCATCCCGTTCGATACCTACAACCTGTTCTACCGCGACGGCACCGACCGCCGCATCCGGCGCGAGCTCGGTTGGCCGGAGCTGGCGCCCATGGGAGACAACAGGCCAGCCGCGCAATAGAGGGGAAAGCATGTCCGAAACACCGCCCGGCGGATTGCCGAAATCGGTCGAGCCACCCACACCGCCAGCACCCGCCGAAACGGCCGGCGCGCTCCGCGTCGTCACCATCCTGGTGCTGATCGGCAGCATCCTCGGCCTGCTCGGCAGCGGCCTCTGCTTCCTCGCCTTTGCCAGCGAGGGCGGCTTCTATGGCGATATGTTTGGCATTCTGATGCTGGTGGCGCCGGCGGTGCTGTTCTTCGCCGGCTCGATCTGGGTGTGCAAGGCGTTGCTGGACCGGCTGAAGAAGTGATCTGGCATGCAGGAGTTCGGGACACTGCTCGGAATCCTGGTGATTGCCATCTGTGGGGTCATTCTTCTTGTCTCCGGCTTCTGTGGGATCCTGTTCTTCAAGCACACGGAAGTATCGGTGCCACTCCTTCTCACCGCCGTCGTTTGCGCTGCCGTCATATTCGGCATCGTTAGAGCCTTGAGGAACGGCTCGCGCTAGCCAGCTGGCGGCGGCCGAGACCATAGACTAGGCGCGCCATAGGATCACATTGATAGACCGATCGGCCTTTCGCGCCAGGCTCCTGACATTCATGCAAAATTAATTGCAAATGATTCGCATTTGCATATAGTTCCGGCCGCTGCAAATCGGGACAATGAGGGAGCTGGATCATGGGTGCATCGAATTCCAAGCGCGGCTTTGGGGAGATTTTCGATTTCGGGTGGGGCG
>DATFDU010000057.1:0-3736 GCA_035251915.1 Dongiaceae bacterium
GTTCGTGTGCGCGCCGGAGCGGCCGCGCAACGGCACCGAGGCGCAGGCCGCGATGCATCATCGCGTGGAGCTGGCGATCCATCTCCATCTGCTCAACCGCGGCTTCATCA
Source organism: Dongiaceae bacterium (assembly GCA_035251915.1). Lineage (GTDB taxonomy): Bacteria > Pseudomonadota > Alphaproteobacteria > Dongiales > Dongiaceae > Dongia_A. The sequence goes on from DATFDU010000057.1 coordinate 111, forward strand.
TCGCGCCGTTCCACAACATGACGCTGGTGAGCCCAGCGACGACCGCGGACCAGGTCGACCGGCTGGTCGCGACCATCGACGGCTGCCTGGCCGAGCTGGCCGCCTGAAGAATTCTCGAGGGGAAAGAAACCATGAGTGCACTTGTTGCCGATGTCGCCGAGGCCGAGGAGTTCCTGGCCAAGAATCCTGACATCGACACCATCCAGTTGGTGTTCACCAACCAGAGCGGCGTCGGACGCGGAAAGAACCTGCGCCGGCACGAGCTGCTGGCGATCTATCAACATGCGCGCTACCTGCCCGGCACCATGCTGGCGCTCGACATCACCGGCAACGATGTTGACGAAAGCGGCCTGGTCTGGACCAACGGCGACGCCGACTACCTCGGCAAGCCGGTCCCGGGGACGCTGGTGCGCGCGCCCTGGCTCGGCGCCACCTTCGCGCAGGTGCTGCTCAGCGTCTATGAGCTCGACGGCAGCCCGTGCCCCTACGATCCGCGCCACGTCCTCCGGCGCGTGATCGACCGGTTCAAGGAGTTCGACCTGACCCCGGTCGTCGCCTGCGAGCTGGAGTTCTTCCTGGTCGACCGCGAGCGCGGGCCGAATGGCGAGCTCAGGATCCCGGCCTCGCCCGTCACCGGCAACCGGTCCTGGGACATCCAGGTCTACGGGCTGCGCGAGCTGGATGACTTCGACCCGTTCTTCCGCGACCTTTATGCCGCCTGCGACGTCCAGGGCATCCCGGTCGAATCCGCGATCTCGGAATACGCGCCCGGACAGCTCGAGATGACGCTGCGCCATCGGCCGGATGCGTTGCGCGCTGCTGACGACGCGATCATGTACAAGCGCGCGATCAAGGGCGTCGCGGTCCGGCACGGCGTCGAGGCGACCTTCATGGCGAAGCCGTTTTCCGATGTCGCGGGCAGCGGGCAGCATCTGCACGTCAGCCTGGCCGACAAGGACGGCAACAACGCCTTCGCCAGCGAGAAGCCGGAAGGGAGCGATCTGCTGAAATTCGCGGTTGGCGGCATGCAGGCCCTGCTCGAGGACTCTATGGCGGTGTTCGCGCCCAACGCCAACTCCTACCGCCGCTTCCGCGCCAACACCTACGCGCCGGTGGCGCCGACCTGGGGCATCAACAACCGGACCGTCAGCTTCCGCGTGCCGGCCGGTCCGGCCCACACCCGGCATATCGAGCATCGGGTGTGCGGCGCCGACGCCAACCCGTATCTGGCGGTGGCCGCCCTGCTCGCAGCGGTCCATCACGGCGTCAAGCACCGGCTCGATCCCGGCGCGCCGGTCGAAGGCAACGGCTATGCCAAGGCGGCCGAGATGGGGATGAAGCTGCCGGACAACTGGTTCAAGGCGCTGGAGCTGTTCGAAGGCTCGGCGCGGATGAAGGACTATTTCGGAGCTGACTTCCACCGCGTGTTCGTGGCGGTGAAGCGCGCCGAACAGGGCCGCTTCTTCAGCCGCGTCACGCAGCTGGACTATGACTGGTATTTGAGGAACTCATAAGACAAATCGCGTGTTTCGCTATACTGAGGTTCTGTTGAGGCAGAAACTCTGCCGTGCTAGTCTTCATCCGGGATGTTATCGGGGCAGTCGGTTAAGCGATGTTCAAGCTGTTCAAGAGTCAGAAGCACGCGACCGTAGCCGTGGGCTCGAAATATTACACGGCCGGCCTGCCATACCTGGTGTGGGAAGTCGTCGATCTCTTCGAGGGGATCGACGGCACGCCGTATGCGCACATCGTCGCGGTGAACGATCCGACTCGCCGCAAGACGGTGGCGCAAAGCTCCCTCGAATCCGGCAACCAGTACGTTCCGGCGCCGGACGAGGAATAGGCCGCCTGCGTAATCGAACGCGATGATATTGGATCGCGTCCGCGCTCTGGTCTTCGATGTGTTCGGCACCGTCGTCGATTGGCGGAGCGGTGTTGCGCGCGAAGCTGCGCCCTTCCTCGCGCGGCACGGCGCTGGGAACGCCGATCCCGCCGCCTTCGCCGATGCCTGGCGCAAGCGCTACGAGCCGGCGATGGAAGCGGTGCGCAGCGGCCGGCGCCCCTTCGTTCGCCTCGACGTGCTGCACCGTGAAAACCTGGAAGCGATCCTGTCCGACTTCGGCATCGATCCGGCGCAGGTGCCGGCGGCAGAGCTGGATGCGCTCAATCTCGCCTGGCACCGGCTGGATCCCTGGCCGGACGTCGTTCCGGGTCTCGCGCGGCTGAAAGTGCGCTTCATCATCGCGCCGCTGTCCAATGGCAACGTCATCCTGATGCTGGATATGGCCAAGCGCGCCGGCCTGCCCTGGGACGCCATCCTGGGCGCGGAACTGGCGCAGGCCTACAAACCCGATCCGGAAGCCTATCTGCGCACCCTCGACATCCTGGCGATGCGCCCGGACGAGGTGTGCATGGTGGCCGCGCACAACGGCGACCTCGCCGCCGCCCGCGCCTGCGGCCTCGCCACCGCCTTCGTGCCGCGGCCGATAGAGCATGGGCCGGGGCAGACCAGGGACCTGCGACCAGAACAGGACTGGAATGTGATCGCGCGCGACTTTGGCGACCTCGCTGACAAGCTCGGCACCTAGTTCTCAGCTCACGGGAAATAGGTCGGATTGCGCAGCCGGTCGCCGGCGGTGACGCCGAGCTGGCGCATGGTGCCGGCCTTGACCTCCAGCACCGCTCGCACCGGCTCCCCCGAGGAGATGAGGTCCTCCGACATCGGGGTCGTGTTCTCGGCGATGCGTGCGATGGTGCCGTCCTCGCGCACGAACACGATGTCGAGCGACAGCGGGGTGTTCCTCATCCAGAACTCGACCGGCCGGGTCTCCGGATAGAGGAACAGCATACCGGCATTGTCGGCAAGGCTCTCGCGATACATGAGGCCCGCCGAGCGCTCGGTCGCATCGTCCGCCACTTCGACCTCGAAGCGGTACTGGCTGGAGCCGGTTTCGACCAGCACCACGTCACGCGGCAAGTCCGCTGCGAAGGTCGCGGCGGACGCCAGCATCAACGCACAGGCAAGCATTAGTCTTTGGATCATGCCGCCAAAGTCCGACGTTGCTTGACAACATGTCAAGATTCGCTTCGATGGCGTCCGGCCTGCACCCTGGGAGAGCAAGATGGACCTGACCGGCGAGTATCGCATCCCGGCCCCGCGCGAAATCGTGTGGGCGGCGCTCAACAATCCGGATATCCTGAAGGCCTGCATTCCTGGCTGCGAGGAGCTGAACAAGACCTCCGACACCGAGCTGGTCGCGAAGGTTGTCGCCAAGATCGGGCCGGTCAAGGCCGCGTTCGGCGGCAAGGTGACCTTGAGCGACCTCGATCCGCCCAACGGCTACACCATCACCGGAGAGGGTCAGGGCGGCGCCGCAGGCTTCGCCAAGGGCGGAGCGAAGGTGCGGCTGGAGCAGGCCGACGGCGGAACGGCCACCGTGCTGCGCTATGCCGCGGATGCCCAGATCGGCGGCAAGCTGGCGCAGATCGGCTCCCGGCTAGTGGAAGGCACCGCGAAGAAGCTCGCGGACGAATTCTTTGCCGCCTTCGCGGCGCAAGCGGCAGCCGCCGCGCCAGCAGCAACGCCCGTCGCGGCCGCTGCGGAGCAGCCCGCGGCAAGCCAACCG
>DATFDU010000058.1:0-7814 GCA_035251915.1 Dongiaceae bacterium
CAGCCCTGACCGCGGTGACGGCGGTCGTCGGGCCGATCATTCCGCCTTCGATCCCGATGATCCTGTATGCGCTCGTGTCGGATGCATCGATCGGTTATCTGTTCCTCGGCGGAGTGGTTCCGGGGCTCTTGATGGCGTTTGCGCAGATGGCGCTGGTGGTCGCCAATGCCAGGCGCCGCAATTTTCCGGTCGAACCGCCGACGCCGCTGCGCCAGCTCCCGCGCATCACCGGGGAGGCGTTTCCGGCGCTCATGATGCCGGTCGTGCTGCTGGGCGGGATCTACAGCGGTGTCATGACGCCGACCGAAGCCGCCGCGGTCGCGGCCGGCTATGCGCTGCTGATCTCGATCGTAGTCTATCGCAGTGTCACGCCCGCCAATCTCTACGGCTCGCTGCTGTCGAGTGCCCGCACCTCGGCGTCGATCGGCATGCTGATCGGCGGCGCCTTGGTCTTCAACTACGTCGTCACCGTCGAGAACATACCGGAATCCGTGCGCGCGCTGCTCGCGGGCTATGAGCTGTCGCCGGCCGGGTTTCTCCTGCTCGTGAATGCGATCCTGCTGGTGCTGGGCTGCGTTCTCGAAGGGACCGCGATCCTGCTGATCGTGGTGCCGGTTTTCATTCCCGCCGCCCAGGCGCTCGGCATCGACATGGTGCATTTCGGCGTGATGGTGGTGGTGAACGTCATGCTCGGCCTGGTCACGCCGCCCTATGGCCTGCTGCTGTTCGTGATGACCAGCATCACCGGCGTGCCGCTGCGCGCCATCGTGCGCGACGTGCTGCCGTTCCTGGCGGCGATGATCGTGGCGCTGCTGCTGATCACCTTCGTGCCGGGGATGGTGCTCTGGCTGCCGCGCGTGTTCGGCTACGAGGGATGATCGCCGGTCGGAGGAGCGTGATGAAGCCGATCTTTGTGCTGAATGGCCCGAACCTGAACCGCCTTGGCACGCGCGAGCCGCAGATCTACGGCACCACCACCCTGGCCGAGATTGAAGGGATGTGCCGCAAGGCGGCCGGCCACTGGCCGATCCGGTTTCACCAGTCCAACGCCGAGCATGAGATCATCGGATGGATCCACGAAGCGATCGACGAGGGCGCCGGCATCATCATCAACGCCGCGGCCTATACCTTCACGTCGCTCGCCATCCTCGATGCGCTGAAGATGTTCGAGGGTCCGGTCATCGAGCTGCACATCTCCAACATCCATCGGCGGGAGGAGATGTACCGGCATTCCCTTGTCTCGAAAGCGGCAACCGGCGTGATCGTCGGACTTGGCGCGAAAGGCTATCCGGCGGCGGTCTCCGCCATGCTGGTCCTGATCGGGAGGCAGGCGGCCTGATGACGACTCAGTTCCCGGCGTGACCACTACTCCTCAGATGATTCGCCGTCGTACCCAGGCGGACACCAGCTCGCCCAGGATGACGAGCGCCAGGATGGCGAGCAGCACCGTTGCGGCTTCCCGCCAGTTGAAGGTGTCGATCGCGCCCTGGAGGATGATCCCGATGCCGCCCGCCCCGACCAGTCCCAGCACCGTCGATTCACGCAGGTTGATGTCCCAGCGCAGGATGCTGACGGCCCAGAAGGTCGGCATGACCTGCGGCACGATGGCGTAGAGGATGACCTTGAAGCGCGACGCCCCGGTGGCGGTCAGCGCCTCCACCGGCCGGCGATCGATCTCCTCGATCGCCTCGCCGAGCAGCTTGCCGATGAAGCCGAGCGAGCGGAAGGTGATCGCCACGATCCCGGCCATCACGCCCGGGCCGAAGATCGCCACGAACAGCAGCGCCCAGATGATCGTGTTTACCGAGCGGCTCGACACCAGGATGAGGCGGGCGAGCCAGAGGGTCGCCCGGTTCGGCGTGGTGTTCTGCGCCGCGATATAGGCGATCGGCAGCGAGAGCACGACCGCGATGGCGGTCGCAATGGTGGCGATGTTGACCGTCTCCACCAGCACCCGCAGGATGGTTCCGATGTTGGTGATGTCCGGCGGCACCATGCGGCCGAACAGGTCGCCCATCTGCTGCGGCGCGTCGAACACCCAGGCCCAGACGATATCGATGCTGCCCAGCGACCAGGCGAGCGCCGCCACGGTCGCGAGGAAAATGGCGAAGCGCTGCAGGCGCTGGCGCGGGGTGAACCGCGCCCACTCCTCGGGCCGGGTATCGAGGCTCACCATATGCGCCGCCTCACATGACCGCTGATCGCCTCGCTGATGAGGATCGCGCCGATGATGACCATGACGATGGCGAGCGCGAAGTCGTAGTCGTAGCGGCCGAAAGCGTTGGCGAGGGTCGACCCGATCCCGCCGGCGCCGACGATTCCCACCACGGCGGAGGCGCGCAGGTTGCTGTCGAGCTGGTAGATGGTGAGGCCGATCTGGCGCGGCATGATCTGCGGGAACACTGCATAGATCAGCGTCTGCAGGTAGTTCGCGCCGGCGGCCCGCATCGCCTCGATCTGCCCGTGGTCGATCTCCTCGATCCGCTCGGCCAGCATCTTGGCGACGAACCCGACCGAATAGACGACCAGCGTGAGGATGCCGGCGAGCGCGCCGAAACCCACCGCCTTGACGAAGATGATCGCAACGATCACCGGATGAAAGCTGCGCGCGACGATGATGATGCCGCGCCCGATGACGTAGACCGGCACCGGCGCCAGGTTCCGCGCTGCCGTCAGCGCAATCGGGATCGACAGGAGAATGCCGGCGGCGGTCGCGATGACCGCGATCTTCAGGCTCTCCAGGAAGCCTTCGATCAGAAGCTCGCTGCGCGCGAAGCTCGGCGGGAATGCGCCCGAGAAGATGCGCCCGGCCCGCGTCATCCCTTCGGCGATCCGGTTCCAATCGAGCGGCAGCGTGCCGAGCGACCATGCCATGTATCCCAGCACGATGACGGCGAGGCCATAGCGCAGGACGGGATTGGCGATGAAGGGCGGCTTCCGCCAGGTCTCCGGAACGTCGCTCATGAGGCCTGCCCGGCCAGTGCGGGAGCCCCGTCCGGCAGCCCGCGCTCCTCCGCCGGGACCCCGGCGTAGATCTCGTCCATGGCCACATCGTCGAGGTCGCCCGGGGCGCCGTCGAAGATGATGCGGCCATAGCGCATCCCGACGATGCGATCGGTGTATGCCTTCGCTTCCCCGACATTGTGGATGTTGATGAGGACCGGCAGCGCCATCTCGCTGGAGAGCGAGCGCAGCAGCTCCATGATCTGCTCGGAGGTCTTCGGATCGAGCGAAGCGGTCGGCTCGTCGGCCAGCAGGATCTGCGGCTCCTGCATCAGTGCGCGCACGACGCCGACCCGCTGCCGCTCGCCGCCTGACAGCTCGTCGGCGCGCCGGTTGGCGTAATGCGCGATGCCGACCCGCTCCATGAGCTCGAAGGCGCGGCGGATATCCGCCTTGGGATAGCGGCGCAACGCCGCGCGCCAGGTCGAAAGATAGCCGAGGCGTCCCGACTGCACGTTCTCCATCACGGTCAGCCGGTCGACCAGATTGAAGCTCTGGAAGATCATGCCGATGCGGCGGCGGGCAAGACGAAGCTCGCGTCCCTTGAGCGCCGTCAGGGTGACGCCGTTCAGCTCGACCTTGCCGGACGTCGGCTCGACCAGCCGATTGATGCAGCGGAGCAGCGTGCTCTTGCCGGCGCCCGAAGCGCCGATGATGGCCACCATGCTCTCGCCCGGCACCTCCAGGTCGAGACCCTTCAGCACCGGCTGGTTGGAGCCATAGCTCTTGACGAGATTCGTGATCCGCAGCATCCGCGCTCCGCGTGTGCCACAACGGCAGCCGCCCAAAGGCTGCTGCCGTGTGTCGTCCGGTCTATTCCTTGCTCAGGTCCTCGGGCGTGTATTTGACGCCGTTGGCCGCCTGGATCTCGCGGATGACTGCCCAGTCCTTGTCGTACGAGATCGGGATGAACTTGCTCACCCCCTTGAACTCCTCGCCGAGCGCCGTGCCCTCGAATTGGAAGCTGAAGAATGCCTCCTTGATCTTCTCCACCAGCGCCGGGTCGAGGTTGTGGGCGTAGCCATAGGACGTGGTCGGGAATGGCTTCGACTCCCAGACGATCTTCACGTCGTTCGGATCGTAGAGCCCACGCTCCGCCATCCGGTCGACCACTTCCGAGGCGACCGGGGCGGCATCGTAGTCGCCCGCGACGACCCCGAGCATGGACTGGTCGTGCGAGCCCGAATAGACGACCTCGTAGTCCTTTTCCGGCGTGACGCCCAGGGCCGGGAACAGCGCCCGCGGCGCGAGGTTGCCGGAGTTCGAGGTCGGCGCCGTGTGTGCGACCTGCTTGCCCTTTAGATCGGCCATTTCGTTGATGCCGGAATCCTTGCGGGTATAGACCTGCAGCGTATAGCCGAAGCGGCCATCGTCGCTTCCCATCAGCGCGAAGGGCACGGCGCCGGCGAGGTTGACGGCGAATGGCGTCGGACCGGTCGAGAAGCCGGCGATGTGCAGGCGCCCGCTGCGCATGGCCTCCACCTCCGCCGAGTTCGACTGGACCGCGAAGAACTGCACCTCCTTGCCGGTCACTTTTTCGAGGTGCTCGATGAAAGGATCCCAGATGTCCTCGTAGATCGCGGGGTCCTCGACCGGCGTGTAGGCGAAGACCAGCGTGTCGGGGTTGACGAGCTTCGATGCGTCGGTCGGCGCATCGGCGACGAGATCGCCGTTCGCGTCGCAATATTCGACATCGAGCACACCGCGATTGGCGCAATCCTGCGCATTCGCGGGCATGAAGGGGAAGGCCGCCGCAAGACACAAGACGGCGCCGGCCGCAAGCGCGCGACCGAGTGAAAGGGTGTGATCAGGGCGAGATTCCATTCGTCTACCTCCGCTGTGGCGCTGTGGCGCAATTTTTGTGGCGGCGGCTGCGCATGAGCAGTGCCGCGCTCCAACCTAGTGGCTGGATGTCGGCACGCGCAATATAAATGCAACATAAATAGGCCGCCCCGGTCGACGATGGCGGCTCCATTGCCTGCTCGCGGGACTGGTGACACTGCGTGCTCCGACCTTCTTCAGTATCGGGGGTCGGATCGAGCAAAGCCCGCTCGGGTGACGCGCGGCGAAGGCTTCGCGATCTCGTCGTTCGCGGACTCGCAACCGATCTCAATCCGCCCAGAGGCAGCGCCGCTCCTGCATCATGTCCATCGGATGTTCCCGTTTCCTGCGCGTCGCCCCAAGCCGTTTGCCGTTGCACACCGCCGGGGCCTGCGAAGGCGCGCAACCCGCGCGAAGCAAATTCAAGGTTGCGGCCGGGCAAGGTGGCGCACCGGGCCTGGATGAAATGAGCACTGGAAAATCAATGGATTAGGCACTTTGATCTAACCCCCGTTAATCATTCCAACACTCTCTCCGCCTAGACTCTACTGGGTCTGCCGTCATTGAAGCGCATCCGTGGGCCCCCGACCGGGCCGGTGACGGCAAATGGAGGAGTGCCTATGGCCGATGAAGGAGCCAAGACGACCAGCCGCCGCGCCTTTGTTGCGGGCACGGTCGTCGGCCTCGCGGCGGGCGCCGGCGGCGCGCTGGCTGGCGGCCGTCTGCTCTCCGCCCGTGCGCCCGTTGCCGCGCCTGCGATCGTCTCGGGCAGCGCTGCCGGCACGGTGTGGAAGGTTCAGACCTCCTGGCCGGGCGGCGTCGGTCTCGATGTCTTCAAGGCGTGGTGCGCGAGCATCGTCGAGAAGACGTCGGGCGAGCTTGCCTTCCTGCCCTATGGCGCCAACGAGCTTGTCGGCGAGTTCCAGCTCTTCGACGCGCTGCGGCGCGGCGAGCTGCAGGCGATGAACTCGTTCACGCAGTATTGGTCGGGCCGCATGCCTGCGTCCGTCTTCCTCGCGGCCTATCCGCTTGGCCTCCGTCAGCCGCACGAGTGGGACGTGTTCTACTACGGCCTGGGCGGCCTCGAGATCGCACGCGAGGTATTCGCGCGGTTCGACATGTACTATCTCGGGCCGGTGCGCCACGGCGCGAACATCATCCATTCCAAGAAGCCGATCCGTTCGATCGAGGACTTCCGCGGTCTGCGCATCCGCATGCCGGGCGGCATGGTGGCCGAACTCTTCCAGGCTGCCGGCGCCAAGACGGCGATGCTGCCTGGCACCGAGATCCTGGGCGCGCTGGAGAGCGACCTGCTCGATGCCGCCGACTTCGTCGGCCCGGCGGTCAACTACGATCTGGGTTTTCAGAATGTCGCCAAATACGTCTCGATGGGTCCGCCCGGCTTCATGTCGATCTACCAGCCGGTCGATCTGATGGACCTCACCATCTCGATGAAGAGCTGGCACGCCCTTTCGCCCAGGATGCGCGCCTTTCTCGAGGACGAGGTGCGGATCTATTCAAGCCATCATCACGCCAGCATCGAGGCGGCCGACCAGGCGGCATGGATGAAATTCGAAGCCGCGAAGGTCGAAGTCACACGCCTGAGCGATGCCGACGTGGAGGCGTTCACCAAGCTCGCCGTGCCCCGCTGGTTCGACTGGGCCAACCGCGATGCCGACGCGCGGCGCATCTTCCGCATCCATCTCGACTACATGATGTCGGGCACCCTGGGCTACGTCACGCGTGAAATGATCCAGGGCTTCCGGCTGGACGGGTGATGCTGCGGCCGCTCGCCGATCGTATCGACGCTCTTTGTTCCCGCGGGGTGTGGGTGGCCGCTCCGCTCGCGCGCCTGCCACGCCTCCTGCGTGATCTCGACAGTGACCTCCGCCTCCTGCTCTCCGTCATCCTGATCGTCGTCCTCGCCCTGGGTGTCGCCATCGCAACCATACGCGAGGCCGAGAATCGCCTGCTGAAGTCCGAAGCGGCCGGCGCCGCAGTGCACTGGGCGGAATTCCTGCAGACCAGGCTGCACGATCTCGATGAGATCCTGGCGGCCGGCTTGGTTTCCGAGAAGGATCGGCAGACCTTGGACTTCGCCGGCGCGGCAGGGCGGGTCCGGGACTACCAGGTGATCCGGCCCGACGGCATCGTGGCCATGTCGTCCTGGTCGGGCGACTTCAGGGGCACCATTGATCCGGAAACGGTGCTCTCGGTGATTCGCGATGACCGGACCCTGGCGCAGGTGATCGAGGATTCCGTCGCTGGCGAACGGCTGGTCATCGGCCAGGCCTACGTGCCGCTGACCTCGGGCGCTGGCCGGCGCGGCGCCCTCAAGGTCGATGTCGACATGACCAGCGAGGCCACGCGCTACCGCAGCATCGGCAATGGCGCCTTCGCCCTGCTGATCGGGCTGCTCCTGCCGCCGGGGGGCGCCTGCGGCTGGCTCATTCATCGCAACTTCCGGAGACGGCGACAGGGCGAGGAACTGCAGCGGCAGCGCGGGCAGGTGCTCGAAGACCTCGCCAAGGGCGCCCCGCTCGAGGACGTGCTCCACCGGATCGCAACCTATGCCGAGCAGCACCAGGGATCGGGTCGATGCACGATCCGTGCGCTCGATTCCTCCGCCCGGCAACTGTCCCAGGGAATTGGACCCGCTGCGCATGGATCGCCGGGGGGCGCTGCCGGCGGCGAGGATCAGTTCTGGTCGACGTCGTTGCGTGCCACCTCCGGCGCGCTGATCGGCAGCTTCACGCTGAGCTGCGCCACCGGCAAGGCGGCGCGGGCGGCTGGCCTTGGTCCCGCCGGCATCCTCGCCCAGCTTGCCGCGCTCGCGATCGAGCGTCATCAGGCGGAGAACGCCTTCGCGGATATCCGGCAACGCAACGAGCTGCTACTGAGTGCGGCCGGCGATGGCATTTTCGGCATCGATGCCGAGGCCCGCGTCACCTTCGCCAATCCCGCCGCCGCCCGCATGCTCGGCCGCGATG
>DATFDU010000059.1:0-7792 GCA_035251915.1 Dongiaceae bacterium
TGGGGGGAATCCCTTACTTTACAACGGTGTCGGGAATTCTTGCCGCGGTCGGCGCGATCGCCGAGCTGAGCAAGGGAGAGCTTGAAGTCGCTCCGCTCCAGTCTTATTTTCTAGCCTCTGACCAACCGGCGGCGCGTTAACTTTTAACCCCGCCGATCCACCACCCACCGGGCGTTGCGCAGCCGAAAAGCTGGGCCGCCTGCGGGGGTTTTTTGCTGTTTGGGTATTGAAAGATGACCAAGATCCCAATGACGGCGGACGGCTACGCCCGCCTGGAAGAGGAACTGAAGCATTTGAAGGGCGTCGCGCGCCCCGAAGTCATTCGCGCCATCGCGGAAGCGCGCGAGCACGGCGACATTTCCGAGAACGCCGAATATCATGCCGCGCGCGAGCGCCAGAGCTTCATCGAGGGGCGCCTCGCCGAGCTCGAGGATAAGATCAGCCGCGCCGAAATCATCGATCCGGCGACGTTGTCCGGCAAGCAGGTCAAGTTCGGCGCCGTCGTGACCCTGATCGACGAGGACACCGAGGAGAAGTCCGTCTACCAGATCGTCGGCGAGGACGAAGCCGACATCAAGGCGAAGCGCCTCGCCATCACCTCGCCGCTCGCCCGCGCCCTGGTCGGCAAGTCGGTCGGCGACCAGGTGGAGGTCACCACCCCCGGCGGCTCCCGCTCCTACGAGATCTCCAAGGTCGCGTTCAAGAAATAGCGCGCACCTAACGCCTCCCTCTCAACGTCATCACCGGGCCGCAGCGAAGCTGCGAGACCCGGTGACCCAAATTTGCTGACTGCAACTCGATCGAACTTGGGTCGCCGGGTCTTCGCCCGGCGATGACGGGAGGAGGTGAAATGCGCTCGTGTTACCCCGGCCGCTTCGCCAGCGCCAGCGTCGCGCCGAGCGCGACGAGGATGCCGCCCGATGCCTGTCGCATGCGCCGGATGATGGCGGGCCGTGCCGCCAGCCGGTCGCGCACCGCCGAGGCCGCATAGGTCACCACCACGTCGACCGCGGTGTTGAGGAATACCGAGATCGTCCCCAGCACGATAAACTGCAGCGCGACGTGGCCGTCCGCCGGCGCCACGAATTGCGGCAGGAAGGCCAGGAAGAACGCGGCGGTCTTGGGATTGAGCGCTTCGACGATCACGCCCTCCCTAAAGGCCTTGCGCACGCCCATCGCCGGTCCATGGCCGAGGTCCGGCGCCGCGCCCGCTTCGCGCCAGGTCTTGATGCCGAGATAGACGAGATAGACCGCGCCGACGACCTTCAGCGCAGTGAAAGCTTCGGCGCTTGCCATCACGATCGCCGAGACGCCGATCGCGCCGGCGATGATGTGCACGAACCCACCAAGCCCGGTGCCGAAGCTGGACGCCAGCCCTTCGCCGCGGCCGCCCGCCAGCGTGCGCGCAGCGACGTAAAAAATGCCAGGCCCCGGCATCACCGCCAGCACCCCGGCGGCTGACAGGAACAATATGAAATGCCACATATCGAACATCGACGGCTCCTCTTGCTGCTGCCGACCATAACGACTGGAGCGCCGCATGGCGATTCGCAACTTCACCGACCTGGCCTACTCCAAATCGGTCAAGGCGATGCAGCAGCATCTCGGCGCACGCGATCGCAACGCGGAGCTGGAGCGCGAGCCGCGCAACACCGAGGTGACGGACGGGCTCAGCGCCTATCTGGCGGAGCGCACCTCGATCCTGTTCGCCACCGCTGCGAAGTCCGGCTGGCCCTACGTGCAGCATCGCGGCGGGCCGAAGGGCTTCATGCACACGCTCGACCGGCATACCCTCGCCTTCGCCGACTACCCCGGCAACAAGCAGTACATCACCCTCGGCAATCTCGCGGAGAATCCCAAGGCCACCATCCTCGCGATCGATCATGCCCAGCGGCAGCGCGTGAAGATCTGGGGCGAGGCGGCGCTGGTCGAGGACGATCGCGACCTGCTCGATCTGCTGATGCCGGAAGGCAGCGCCGTCTTCCTCACGCGCGCGATCCGCTTCCGCGTGCTGGCGTGGGACATCAACTGCCCCAGCCATATTCCGCAGCTGTTCACCCTGGAGGAGGTCGAAGCGGCGAGCGCCGCCATGCTGGCGCGCATCGCCGAGCTCGAGGCGGAGATCGCGAAGCGCTAGGCGCGCCGGCGGGCGGCGGGCTTCTCTTCGAGATCGATCGGCACGCCCGGCTCGTGCTTGCTGCAGCGGATGGCGAGGGCGGATTTGACGTGGCTGACGTTGGGCGCCGGCGTCAGCTGGGTGGTGAGGAAGCGCTGGTAGTCGTCCCAGTCGTGCGCCACCACCTTGAGGATGAAATCGGTCTCGCCCGCCAGCATGTGGCACTCGCGGACGTGCGGCCAGGATCGCACCAGCTCCTCGAAGGCTCTGAGGTCGGTCTCCGCCTGGCTCACCAGACCGACATGGGCGAAGATGGTGACGCCGAATCCCATCGCCTCGGCGTTGATCTCGGCGTGATAGCCCTTGATGAAACCGGCCTGCTCCAGCGCCCGCACGCGGCGCAGGCAGGGCGGCGCGGAAATTCCGGCGCGCTCGGCGAGATCGACATTCGTCATCCGCCCATCGGCCTGCAGATCGGCCAGGATGCGAAGATCGATTCTGTCCAGTTTGGCGCGCCGCATAATCGATCTCCCCGATTTCGTTTGGGCCTTTTGAAATTATATTACCCGCGCAATTTTCCTTCGCCAAGCGATTCCGCACGCCTATTCCAGGCCTATGCGACGGAGGCATTAACTTGTGCCAGGCCGCACCCCACCTTATGTTGGAGACCTGCTCGAAACGCATAGCTTCGGATTCGCTGAATGGCCGCTACCGCCCCCAAAGAGATTCGCACCAAAGTCCTGATCATCGGCTCCGGCCCGGCCGGCTACACCGCCGCCATCTACGCGGCGCGCGCCAACCTGAAACCGGTGCTGGTCCAGGGCATGGCCCCGGGCGGCCAGATGACCATCACCACCGATGTCGAGAACTATCCTGGCTTCGCCGACGTCATCCAGGGCCCCTGGCTGATGGAGCAGATGGAGGCCCAGGCCCGCCATGTCGGGACCGAGCTGATCCTCGACACCATCGTCGATGTCGATTTGACCCGCCGGCCATTCCGCGCGGTCGGCGATTCCGGCGACATCTACGTCGGCGAGACCCTCATCATCTGCACCGGCGCCCAGGCGCGCTGGCTCGGCCTGCCCTCGGAGAAGAAGTTCCAGGGTTTCGGCGTCTCGGCCTGCGCCACCTGCGACGGGTTCTTCTTCCGCGGCAAGGAAGTGGCGATCGTCGGCGGCGGCAACACCGCGGTCGAGGAGGCGATCTACCTCACCAACCACGCCACCAAGGTCACGCTGGTCCACCGCCGCGACACCTTCCGCGCCGAGCGCATCATGCAGGAGCGGCTGTTCGCCAATCCCAAGGTCGAGATCGTCTATGACAGCGTGGTCGAGGAAGTACTGGGCGGCGGCGAGCCGGCCGGCGTCACCGGCGTGCGCATCCGCAACCTGAAGAGCGGCGAGACCCGTGACCTTAAGGTCGACGGTCTGTTCGTCGCAATCGGCCACGACCCGGCGACCCAGCTGTTCAAGGGCAAGCTGCCGCTCGATCCCGAGGGCTACATCGTCACCGCGCCGGACAGCACCGCGACCGCCGTCCCCGGCGTGTTCGCCGCCGGCGACGTGAAGGACAAGGTGTTCCGCCAGGCCGTCACCGCCGCCGGCATGGGCTGCATGGCGGCGCTGGAAGCCGACAAGTTCCTGGTGAAGAACGAGCGCCATTCCCTGGCGGCCGAATAGCATGGGCTGCGCGGCAACATGATGGATTGGGACAAGCTCAGGATCTTTCATGCGGTCGCCGAGGCAGGCAGCTTCACCCACGCCGGCGAGACGCTGAATCTCAGCCAGTCGGCGGTGTCGCGCCAGATCAGCTCGCTCGAGGAAAGTCTCAACGTCTCGCTGTTCCACCGCCATGCCCGCGGCCTCATCCTGACCGAGCAGGGCGAATTGCTCTACCGCACCTCGCACGAGGTGTTCTCCAAGCTGGCGATGGCGGAAGCGCAGCTGGCGGAGAGCAAGGACCGCCCCAAGGGCCAGCTCAAGGTGACGGCAACCCAGGCCTTCGGCTCATCCTGGCTGACGCCGGTGCTCGGCGAGTTCATCGAGCATTATCCTGACGTCCAGGTCGACCTGGTGCTCGAGGACCGCGAGCTCGACCTCTCGATGCGCGAGGCAGACGTCGCCATTCGCATGCAGCCGCCGCGCCAGCCGGAGCTGATCCAGCGCCACCTGATGACGGTGCATCTCGGCTGCTACGCGTCGCCGACCTATATCAAGCGCCACGGCATCCCCAAGACGCCGGACGAGCTCGACCAGCACCGCATCATCGTCTATGGCGAGGACACCACCAAGCCGCCGGTGCCGAACGTCGACTGGCTGCTGCGCGCCGGCGGCAAGAAGGACCAGCAGCGCAAGCCGATCCTGCGCGTCAACAGCACCTATGCCATCCTGCGCGCGGTGCAGAGCGGGCTCGGCATGGCCTCGCTGCCGGAATTCATGACCCTGGAATCGAGCGCGCTGGTGCGCGTGCTGCCGGAGCTGCAGGGCCCGCGCATCGACGCCTATTTCGTCTATCCGGAAGAGCTGCGCAATTCGAAGCGCATCCAGGTCTTCCGCGACTTCCTGCTGCGCAAGGTCGCCGAAAGCAAGATGGCGCCTTAAGGCGTTGCACGGAGAGTCCCACCCTCTCCGTCATGCCAGTGCTTGGCACTGGCATCCACGAGTTTGCCTGCCTCGACGCGGTCTCGCTCAGTGGAAGTCGTGGATGGCAAAGCCAAGCTTTGCCATGACGAAGGAGTTGATTGGTCGGCTCTATCTCCGTCCCCGCATCGCGTCCGCGACGTCGCGGGCGCGGGCGTCCTGCTTGGCGGAGTTGACCGCCAGAATCGCGTGGACGACAGCGATGCCCCACAGGATCACGAACGGCGCACCGGGCAGCACGATGAAGATGATGCCCAGCACGACCGCCAGCACGCAGAGCAGGAAATTGAAGATCGCTTGGAAGATCTTCCCATAAAGCAGCAGTGCCAGCGGCGGCAAAAAGATCGCGACGAGGTAGATCATGAGGGCTCCTGGAAACCTCCGGTGTGGTCGATTCGTGGTTAAGTTCTAGATAATCGCACGCCCCGCTGCCTGCCAGGGGCATTACCGATTCGACGGAGTCGCCGACGATTCGCCGGATTTTACACCGACTCGCATAGCTCCCGCCGGTCACCTAACGTCCTGTAGCGAAAGAACAAAACAGCTATGCAGCGTGCGCATGCAACATATGTGCATTTTTGGCTAGTCGCCGAGTCGGTTCATTCCTTATTCTGCCAATGTGTTGGTCAGCAACACCTGTTGCAGGTTTACAACGGTTTGCCGACCGCAAGAGTTTCGGAGCTTGAATGCTCCAGTCAGAATACCTAGGTGCAACGCTTAGGTATGAGGGTCTTCGGATCCTACGTCTCCCAGACGTAAAGCCTCCCTGTTTAACTTGCCGGGTCTTCGGACCCGGCAATTTTTTTGCCTTGAGCATTTTCCGCCGAAGCAGCCGCCGGTTCGGCGCAGAAAATGCGACCACTTATCGTCACTGGATTCCGATCGAGTTGAAGAACCGCACCACGCGCGCGATGGCGTCGGTGACATCCGGCGAATGAGTGACCTCGTCGAGCGCGTCGGTCGAGGATTTCATGACCGCCTTGTCCGGCTGCGGCGCTTTCACTTCCTGCTCCAGGGCCGAGATGTGACCGAGAATGTCGCTGAGCTCGTCTTCGGAAAAGCCGGCTTCGCGCACCTCTTTGCGGAAGCGCGCCAGCGCCACGATGGCTTTTTCGCGGTGGTCCTCTTTCATGAGCAAATGCTCCGCACGCAGCCGATGATGGACCAGTCTACACCGGATTCCGGCGGCGCAAGAGCGGCCTTTGACGAACGTTCGTGCCGTCCCATCTTGTGTTCATGGCGCTTCTAGCTTCCCAGGTGCGCAGCTTTATCGAGGATGGCGTGCTGCGGCTCGATCGGGCCTTCCCGCGTCCGGTGGCCGACGCGGTGCGGCACATCCTGTGGCGTGACGCGGGGTGTGACCCCGATGATCCGCAGACCTGGACCAGGCCGGTCATTCGGCTGGGCGAGTATGCCGATCCGCCCTTCTCCGACGCGATCGAAACACCCGCGCTGCGCGAGGCGCTCGACGGATTGGTGGGAAAGGGCCGCTGGCTGCCGCGCAAGAGCATTGGCACCTTCCCGCTGCGCTTTCCCTCCGCCGCCGACCCCGGCGATACCGGCTGGCACATCGACGCCAGCTTCGCCGGCAAGGACAGCAGCCCGAGCGACTATCTCACCTGGCACGCCAACGTATCGTCAAAGGGCCGCGCCTTGCTCATGCTGTTCCTGTTCTCCGACGTGGGAGAACGCGATGCACCGACCCGCATTCGCCTCGGCTCGCACCGCGACATGGCACGCCGTCTTGCTCCCGCCGGAGAGGAAGGACTGTCCCTGATCGAGCTGGCGAAGAGCGGCTTCGCTGAATCAGCAAACCGGCGTGAGATGACAGCGACCGGGGACGCCGGCACCGTCTATCTGTGCCATCCTTTCCTGGTTCATGCCGCCCAGCCGCATCATGGAACGCGGCCGCGTTTCATGGCGCAGCCGCCGCTGTTTCCGGCCGAGCCCCTTAGCCTGGACCGCGCGGACGGCGGCTATTCCGCGGTCGAACAAGCGATCCGCGAAGCGCTCGCCGGGATCACATGAACAGCTTCTCGTCCTGCAGGTTGGCGTAGAGTGGCGCCACGAACTCGGCGTAGCCGTTGTAGAGCAGCGTCGGGCGCGGCTCGTCGTTGCCGAGCAGGCGCTCGGTCGCCTGACTCCAGCGCGGATGCGGGACCTCCGGATTGACGTTGGCCCAGAAGCCGTACTCCGACGGCTGCAGCGCCTGCCAGAAATTGACCGGCCGCTGGTCGGTGAAGGTGATCTTGACCAGCGCCTTGCCCGACTTGAAGCCGTATTTCCACGGCAGCGCGAGGCGCAGCGGGGCGCCGTTCTGCTTGGGCCCCGGCTTGCCGTACATGCCGGTGACCATGAAGGCGAGGTCGTTGTTGGCTTCCTCGATGGTCAGGCCCTCGATGTAGGGCCAGGGATAGAACGGCGATTTCTGCTCCGACGCGACCTCGGGGTTCATGAAGGTCTCGAGCCGCAGATACTTCGCTTCGGCCTTGGGCTCGACCAGCTTCACCAGCTCCTTGAGCGCGAAGCCGCTCCACGGCACCGCCATCGACCAGGTCTCGACGCAGCGGTGGCGATAGAGCCGCTCCTCCAGCGGCATCTTCTTCAGGAGATCGTCGATGCCGATCTGCATCGGCTTGCCGACCATGCCGTCGATGGTCAGCACCCACGGCCGGATCGGCAGCGCCTGCGCTTCCTCATGCAGCCGCTTGCCGGAGCTGAATTCGTAGTAGTTGTTGTAGGTGGTCGCCCACTGCTCGTCGGTGACGTCGCGGTCGAGCTTGTAGGTCTCGTTGCGCTTGAACGGGTAGAGCGCGGCGGAAGGATCGGGCGCGGCGGCAGCAGCATCGGCTTCCGCCTGCGCCTCCTGCTTCTCATCGCACGCCGACAACGCGGTCATCGCGCCGATGGCGGCGCCGGTGACCAGGAACCTGCGCCGGTTGAAGAAGACATCCTCCGGCGTCGCGAGACGCTCCGGAATCTCCCACCCGCGCTTCACTTTGATGAACATGAGGAATCGCTCCTCCAACACAATAAC
>DATFDU010000060.1:0-4960 GCA_035251915.1 Dongiaceae bacterium
GAGAGGCCGCCGCGCAGCGCTTCCATGAAGACCGAGATCAGCGGCAGCACCAGCACCAGCGCGATGAACAGCACGCCGGTCGCGATCAGCGTCCAGCGCACCAGCGGTGACTCGCTCGTTGCCAGGCGGACCCGCGTCGCGGCCGCCGGCTGTGCCGTAGTGCCCGGCACGCTCAGTGCTCTTCGTGCCTGCGCGACCATCTTTGCACCAGGTTGATGACGAGAAGGATGAGGAACGACGCCGCCAGCATGATGACGCCGATGGCGGCCGCCCCGGCATAGTCGAACTGCTCGAGCTTGATGACGATCAGCAGCGGCGCGATCTCCGACACCAGCGGCATGTTGCCGGCGATGAAGATGACAGAGCCGTATTCGCCGACCGCGCGGGCGAAGGCGAGCGCGAAGCCGGTCAGCAGCGCCGGCAGGATCGCCGGCAGGATCACCAGCCGGAACGTCTGCCCGCGATTGGCGCCGAGGCTGACCGCCGCTTCTTCGACTTCCTTGTCGAGGTCCTGCAGCACCGGCTGTAGGCTGCGCACCACGAACGGCAGGCCGATGAAGATCAGCGCCAGCAGAACGCCCAGCGGCGTGAAGGCGATCTTGATGCCGAGCGGCGCGACCAGGCTGCCGATCCAGCCGTTGGGCGCGTAGATGGTCGCCAGCGCGATGCCGGCGACCGCCGTCGGCAGCGCGAACGGCAGATCGACCAAAGCGTCGACGATACGCTTGCCCGGGAAATCGTAGCGCACCAGGATCCAGGCGACGATCAGGCCGAAGAACGCGTTGACCAGCGCCGCGATGAAGGCCGCGCCGAAGCTGAGGCGCAGCGCCGCCAGCACTCTGGCGTCGGTCAGCACGGCCAGGAACCCGTCCAGCCCCAGCGTCGCCGGCCGCAGCACCAGCGCGGACAGCGGCAGCAGCACGATGATGCTGAGATAGGCGACGGCAAAACCGAGCGTGAGGCCGAAGCCCGGCAGAACGCTCGGCCGCTTGAAGCCGCCGCTCAAGTAGGTGGCGATGACGTTCATCTATGCGGCCCGCGCCTACTGTCCGGGTCGATAGATCTGGTCGAAGACTCCGCCGTCGGCGAAGTGCTTCTTCTGTGCTTCCTGCCAGCCGCCGAACGTATCGTCGATCGTCACCAGGGGAACCTCCGGGAATTGGCTCTTGTATTTGGCGGCGACCGTCTGATCGGTCGGGCGATAGAAATTCTTGGCCGCAATCTCCTGCGCCTCCGGGGAATAGAGGAACTGCAGGTAGGCTTCGGCCACCTTGCGCGTGTCATGGTCGTCGACATTCTTGTCGACCAGTGCGACCGGCGGCTGCGCCAGGATGCTGCTGCTCGGCACCACGATCTCGACCTGGTCGGGACCCAGCTCGTTGATGGCGAGGAACGCCTCGTTCTCCCACGCCAGCAGCACGTCGCCGATGCCGCGCTGCACGAAGGTCGTGGTGCTGCCGCGCGCGCCGGTATCCAGCACCGGCACGCGGCTGTAGAGATCGGCCACGAACTGCTGCGCCTTGGCCTCGTCGCCGCCATTCTGCTGCAGCGCATAGGCCCACGCCGCCAGATAGTTCCAGCGCGCCCCGCCCGAGGTCTTGGGGTTGGGCGTGATGACCTCGATGCCGTCCTTGATGAGGTCCGGCCAGTCCTTGATGCTCTTCGGGTTGCCCTTGCGTACCAGGAACACGATGGTCGAGGTGTAGGGCGATGAGCTGTTGGGCAGGCGCGCCTGCCAATCCTTCACGATCAGGTCGGAGTTCTCTGCGATCGCATCGATGTCATAGGCGAGCGCCAGGGTGACCACATCGGCCTCGAGCCCGTCGATCACCGCGCGGGCCTGCTTGCCGGAGCCGCCGTGCGACTGGTCGATGGTCACCTCTTCGCCGGTCTCGGCCAGCCACTTGGCGGCGAAGGCTTCGTTGATCGCCTTGTAGAATTCGCGGGTCGGGTCATAGCTGACGTTGAGCAATGTGGTATCGGCGTGAGCTGGGCTCAGGCCGGCAACGAGTCCAATCGCAAAGGCGGCGCCGCAGATAGCGCGGCTCATTCGGTTTGCCATCGTTGCTCTCCCTGTTTCAGCACATCCAGTTTTGGAATTATCTCTATCTATTTACTGGTGTTTTGGTCGTTCGGTTGCGGCGGCTTGCCTTACCTCCTTAAATTCCGGCGCCGATATCGATCCGGTAATGCGGCCGACGAATTGCCTCGGCCAGATTGGAATTGTCGAGCACGCGCGATACTGCATCGCGGGCCTTGCGCATGGTGTCCCGAATGGGACACTCCGATTCGCTCAGGCAGTCTTCGCATCGTCGATACGCCGTCTTGCTTGCGCATGGCACCAGAGCCAAAGGCCCGTCGACATAGCGCACGACCTGGCCAAACGTGATCGTTTCAGGCGGCTTGGCGAGCGTGTAGCCGCCATGCTTGCCCCTGGTGCTCCGAACCAGTCCGTGGCGTTTCAGTTCCAAAAGAATCAGCTCCAGGAACTTGCGCGGCATGTGCTGGCTCTCGGCGATCTCCGCGATCTGCACCGGCTCCCCGGCCGTATGGTCGGCGAGATAAAGCAACGCGTGCAGCGCGTATTTAGCCTTTTGCGAGAGCATGATTACTCCATCAACCCGATAGACATTATCGATTTGCCCTCGCATGTCAAGCATGGAGAGGCCGTCTTTTGCACTTCGGCGGGGGCCACGCCAGAGGTCCAACCCATTGAATCGACATTACAATTTTAAAAATGGCCGCAATCTACCCTGACGGCGCGTGCAGGCACCTATTATGCCGTTGTTAACCAACTTGACGGTATTACCCCCTGCATGTCTCTGCGGCTGCCGGCTCTTGGGCTCAAAGTTAAGGTTGTCGTTGCGCTGTCCGTGGCGGTGCTGGCGATCCTCGCCGCATTCGTATCCTACGAAATGGAGCGGTTCCGCATCGAGCGGACGGGCGAATTGCGCGCCACCGCGCAGAACCTCGCCAACCTCTATTCCGGCGCGGTCGCCAGTTCGGTCTGGGAGTTCGACAAGGACAACACCCGCTCGCAGCTCGAGGCCTTGAAGGTCGTCGACGGCTTTCAGCGCGCCGTCATCTGGGAAACCAACGGCCCCGAGTTCGTCGCGGTGTCGAGCCGCATCGCCGACGGCCCGCATGTCGAAGGCAAGGCCAAGATCTACGTCAACGGCAAGGAGATCGCCTGGATCCTGGTGCGCCTGTCGCGCGACGTGGTGGTGGCGGCGGAACAGCGTCACCTGAAGCAGATCCTCTACACCGTCGGTGCGCTCGCATTCGCCCTGCTCACCAGCCTGTTCGCGGCGCTGCACTTCCTGACCCGTCCGCTCGGCCGCATGACCAACCTGATGCAGCGCTTCGCCACCGGCCAGCTGGGCGGGCAGATCCCGTTCGTGGCGCGCAACGACGAAGTCGGCCGCATGGCGCAGGCGCTGGCGGTGTTCCGCGACCACGCGATCGAGCGGCGCAACGCCGAGCTCGCGCTGCATCGCCGCAGCGAGGAGCTGACCGCGCTCAACAAGGATCTCTCGAAGGCGCGCGATGCCGCGGAATCGGCGAACCGCATCAAGTCCGAGTTCCTGGCCTCCATGAGCCACGAGATCCGCACCCCGATGAACGGCATCGTCGGCATGGTGCATGTGCTGATGTCGACGCCGCTGCAGCAGGACCAGCGCGAGAAGCTGAGCACCCTCGCCAGCGCCGCCTCGACCCTGCTCAACATCCTCAACGACATCCTCGACATCTCCAAGATCGAGGCCGGCCGGCTGGAGCTGGACGTGGCGCCGTTCCTGCCCCGCCGCATGCTGGAGGACATGATGGCGCTGTGGCGCCCCTCGGCGCTCAACAAGGGGCTGGGGCTCAAGAGCCAGGTCGATCCCGACGTGCCGGCGATCATGATCGGCGATGCCAACCGCATCGGCCAGATCGTCGCCAACTACCTCGGCAATGCCATCAAGTTCACCGAGAGCGGCGGTGTCGCCGTGCATCTGTCGGGCCAGCCCAAGGGCACCGGCAGCTATCGCCTGCGCGTCTCCATCACCGACACCGGCATCGGCATCGCATCCGACACCATCCCGCGGCTGTTCCAGAAATTCAGCCAGGCCGACAACTCGACCACCCGCAAGTTCGGCGGCACCGGCCTCGGTCTCGCGATCTGCCGCGAGCTGGCGCAGCTCATGGGCGGCGAGGTGGGAGTCGACAGCACCCCCGGCAAGGGGTCGACCTTCTGGGTCGCGGTCGATTGCGGGATGGCCGATTCCACGGTCCTGCCGCTGCCGGAAGCGGGTTCGCGCTCGCGCCTGCTGGCGCTGCCCGGCGAGCGCCGGCTGCATCTGCTGGTGGTCGAGGACAACCAGGTCAACCAGGTCGTCATCTGCTCCATGCTGCGCTCCGCCGGCCACGAGTGCGCGGTCGCCAAGGACGGCCGTGACGCGATCACCGCGGTGCAGAGGCGCGACTATGACGGCGTGCTGATGGACATCCAGATGCCGGTGATCGACGGCGTCGAAGCAACCCAGCGCATCCGCAAGCTGGGCGAGCAGTATCAGCGGCTGCCGATCATCGCCCTCACCGCCAACGCGATGGCCGGCGACGAGGAGCATTACCTCGGCCTCGGCATGAACGACTACGTGCCGAAGCCGATCGACCCCGATCGCCTGACGCTGGCGCTGCGCCGCTCCATCGCCACCGACGCCGCCCCGATCCGCCGCGCCGACCTGCGCATGGCGGACGAGACGACGCCGAGCGCGGACGACGATGAAGACCTGAAGCAGCTGCTGGGCTCGCTGTAACGCTTACATCCGGAGGCGCTGGCCCTCCGGGTCGTACGGCGCTTGATCAAGGACGCGCGCGGGGCGGCGCTCGCCGAGAATCTCGATCTCCAGCCGGCGTGACGCGTCGGCTAAGTCGCTGCGGATGTAGCCCAAACCGCCCGAATGTTTCACGTGAAACATAT
>DATFDU010000061.1:0-15303 GCA_035251915.1 Dongiaceae bacterium
ACCAGCAGGAGGAACCCGACAGGCGAAAGCTCATAGCCGGCGAGCAGGCCGCGTACGCTCTCCGGGATGTTCTCGACCGTGACCACGTAGTTGAAAACCAACGCCCCACCGATCAGCATGCCGATCGAGGCCGAGGTGCGCGCGCTCGATAGCAGTGAGGCATAGAGATTGGCGGGCGTGACGCTGCGATAGATGACGATCGAGATGAGGAGGGCGTAACCGGCGGCGACCGCAGCTGCTTCGGTCGGCGTCATGACGCCGCTGTAGATGCCGCCCAGCAGCACGACCGGCATCATCAGCGCCGGAAACGCTTCCCCGGTGATGCGCGGCAGTTGGCGCAGCGGGGTCGGCGGTTCGACCGGAAAATTGCGGCGCCTGGCATTGGCGACCACCAGCGCCATCTGCGCAAACGCCATCAAGAGCCCCGGAACCACTCCGCCGAGGAACAGATAACCGATCGATGCATCCGACACGAGCGCATAGAGGATCATCGGGATCGAAGGCGGAATGATCGGCCCGACGACCGCCGTCACCGCGGTCAGGGCTGCGGCAAAGCTCGGCGGATACTTGCCGTCCTTGGTCATCATCGCCTGCATCATCTTGCCGGTGCCGGCGGCGTCGGCGATCGCCGAGCCGGACATGCCGGCGAAGATGATGCTCTGCAGGATGTTGACGTGGGCCAGGCCGCCGCGGAACCGGCCCACCACGGCATTGCAGAAGCGCAGCAAGCGGTCGGTCATGGATCCGACATTCATCAGCTCCGCCGCCAGGATGAACAGCGGCACCGACAGGATGATGTAGTTGGTGTACATGCCGTTGAGCAGCTGTTCGGCGACCGTCCCCATGTCCTGTCCGACCAGCATCAGGTAGAGCACCGAGCCGGCGATCATCGCATGGCCGATCGGCAGGCCGAGGAGCGCGAGGACGGTGATGACGACGATGGCGATCGAGAACGGACTGGCGAAATTCATACGCCCGATCCAGCCTTGGTCGGATCGAAGGCATCCGGCGCCCGGCCCCACACGGCGCGCCAGCACAGCCAGAGGTACCGGACGATGATGGCGATGGCAAAGACGACGTAGATCGAGAACAGCAGGTCGAACCGGATCTTCAGGTAGGCGCTGCTCTCGACCTTCATGAAGGCGACATAGTCCACCACCGCCGGCAACGAAATGCCATATAGCGCGACCAACGCGATGCCGGTGACAATGCACATGGCGCGGCGCGCCTTTGCGCCGGCTGTCGCATAGATGATGTCGAAGCGCACTTCCTCGGTCTCGCGAATGACGAAGGCGGCGCCCCACAGCACCAGCCAGATCCACAGGATGACGGTGAGCTCCTGGGTCCATCCGATCGGGAAGTTGAGGAGATAGCGGAACACGATCTGGATGATGAAGGCGGCGAACATGACCGCCAGCATCGCGGCGATGACGTTCTCGGCGCGCCGGTAGCACCACGCGCCCAGTGCCTGCAGCGCTGGAGTCACTGCGCCTCCCTCCTCCCGGGGCCGCCTCACATCACGCGGGCACAGGCCCGCGGCCGTTACAGCGCGTTGATCTTGTCGACCATACCCGCCGGCCAGTCCTTGGCAAGGTCGGAGGCCAGGTATTTCTCCTGCGCATATTTGCGGAAGGCATCGACGTCCGGCGTGTAGATGTTGAGGCCCTTGCTCTTGAACAGGTCGACCAGCTCCTTCTCGCGCGCCAGATGCTTCTCGGTGCTGAAGGCGATGGCCTTGTCGGCGGCGGCCTGGAACTTCGCCTGCCGGTCGGCCGACATGTCGTTCCACACCTTGCCGGAGACGGTCAGGATGTCGAAGCCGACCAGGTGCGAGGTCAGCACGATCTGCGACATGACCTCGTAGAACTTCATGTTCTCGACGTTGGGCAGCGGATTGTCCTGGCCGTCGATCGCGCCGGTCTGCAGGCCGGTATAGACCTCGGCATAGGCCATCGGCACCGGGTTGGCGCCGAGCGCCGTGCCGAGGAACTGCCAGGCATCGCCGCCCGGCATGCGCAGCTTGATGCCCGCCATGTCGGCCGGCGTGTTGATCTTCTTGTCGGGCTTCAGTCCCACCTGGCGGGTGCCGAAATAGGTCGGCCCGAGAATGTGGATGCCGAGCTGGTCCTCGGCCATCTTCTTCATCTCGGCGCCCGGTTCGCTGTTGAAGAAGGTCTTGAGATGCGCCGCATCCCGGAACAGGTAGGCGGAGGTGACGACCGACCAGGCGGGAACCTGCTTGGAGATGTCCTGCGGGGCGATGTTGCCCATCTCGAGATTGTCGCGCTGCAGGGCGACCAGCTCGGTGCCCTGCTTGAACAGCGTGCCGCCGTAATAGCCCTCGAAGACGAAGTCGTCCTTGATGCCGTCGGCGAACACCTTCATCATCTCGGCGCGGATGTCCTGTTCCGAGAACACCGCGGAGAATCGCAGCTTCGGCTTGTCCTGCGCCAGCACCGGCAACGGTGCGGCAGCGGCGATCAGGCCGGTGCCGATGAGGAAGTCGCGCCGCGTCGCTTTCATGTCCATGGTCTCCTCCCGTGGGTCAGCGCCCTTTTGCGGGCGTCCGGATTGTTGAAGCCAAAATGTACTAAACGGTTCGTTCAAGTCAACGGTAGCTGGAATCCGGGCCACGATTTCAGGGCCCGCCCTCGGCGAAATGCCGCGTCATCGCGGCCTTGTCCGGCTTGATGCCGGTGAACAGCTCGAACGCGCGGACCGCCTGGTTGACCGCCATGCCGAGGCCCGACAGCGTGCGACAGCCGCGCTCCCGCGCGAGCCGCAGCAGCGCCGTCTCGGCGGGAAAATAGATGATCTCCGCCACCCAGTGCCGGGGCGACAGCAGGCCGGGGGCAAAGGGCAGCCCCGGATACTTTGCCATGCCGACGGGCGTGGTATTGACCACGCCGCCGGCGCGCGCGAAGGCTGTTTCGATGTCGGCGACGACCTCCACGCGGTTGCCGAACCGGGCGTTCAGTCTGTCCGCCAGCTGTTCCGCACGGGTCCCCGAGGTATCGAACAGCACGAGCTGCGCCGCGCCGAGGTCGAGGAGCGCGTGGGCAACGGCGGCACCGGCGCCGCCGGCGCCCAACTGCAGGACATGATCGAGGCCGCAGCCGGCCATGCTCTCGCGAAAGCTCTCGGCGAAGCCCCAGCTGTCGGTGTTGTGGCCGATGCGGCCGCCATCCTTGAAAACCACGGTGTTCACCGCGCCGATCGCGGCGGCGTCCGGCGACAGTTCGGTCAGGCACGCGACAATGCCCTGCTTGAACGGATGCGTGACGTTGAGGCCGGAGAAGCCCAGCTCCTCGGCCGCGGCGATCACCGCGTGCAGCGTTCCATCGTCCAGGCCAAGCTGGTCGAAATCCACCAGCCGGTAAGCATAGTCGAGACCAAACCGGGCCCCTTCGCGCTCGTGCATGATGGGAGAGCGCGACGGTCCGATACCCCTGCCGATGAGGCCGATCAGAACGGCGCGCCTTCCCGGCTCGGGTGCACCGGCCGGCCGCAGGGCGGCGAGCAGGTCGGCAGGCGCCTTCGGTCGTGCTTGCAAGGGATCACTCCAGAACGCGGGGTGGCACTGCGGCAGCGCTCAGTCTTGTGTTCGACCCGCCGCAGCCCGTAAATGTCTCCCAGCCGCGTCCGGTCACAATGTACGAACTGGTTAGTTTAATCAAGGGTCGGGCGCCGAGCAGGGGTGGCAATGAGCGCTAAGAAGGTTAGGCGGCGAGCGAAGGCCGAGGGCACGCGCACGCAGGATCCCGAGGGGACGCGGCAGAACATCATCGAGATCGCGTCCGAGGAATTCGCCCTGAGCGGTCTGGCCGGGGCGCGGATCGACGAGATCGCGGCGCGCACCCGCGCCAGCAAGCGCATGATCTATTACTATTTCGGCGACAAGGAGGGCCTCTATCTCAGCGCGCTGGAGAACGCCTATCACACGGTCCGGCAGGGCGAGGGGCAGCTGGACATCGAGCACCTGTCGCCGCTCGAGGCCCTGAAGCGGCTGGTCGAGTTCACCTTCGACCATCACCGGCAGCATGAATCCTTCATCCGCATGGTGATGATCGAGAACATCCACCACGGCGAGTTCCTGGAGCGATCGAAGACGATCCGCCAGCTGAACGTGACGGCGATCGACCATATCAAGAAGCTGTATGCCCGCGGCGTGAAGGAGGGGCTGTTCCGCAAGAACCTCGATCCGATCGAGCTGCACTGGCAGATCAGCGCGCTGTGCTTCTTCAACGTCTCCAACCGCGCCACCTTCTCGAAGATCTTCGGCCGCGACTACGGCGCGGCGGACGCCCAGGCCTCGCTGCGCAAGAATGTTGTCGACATGGTCGTCCGCTACGTGATGCGCGCCGACAAGCTGTCCGGCAGCTGACGACTCGCCCAGCAAAGCCGCCTTGACCCCTTGTTCCGGGCTGCTATAAACGAACTAGTTCGTACATTTTGCGGGCGGCGCGCTTTGGCGCACGAGAGAGGGCGATATGAAGACCTCGATCGCGACCGTTTCGATCAGCGGCGATTTCATCGAGAAGCTCGCGGCCATCGCCGCCGCGGGCTTCGACGGCATCGAGATCTTCGAGAACGATTTCCTCGCCTTCGACGGCTCGCCCCGGGAGGTCGGCCGCATGGTGCGCGACGCCGGCCTCACCATCACCTTGTTCCAGCCGTTCCGCGATTTCGAAGGCCTGCCGGAGCCGCAGCGCGCACGGGCGTTCGATCGGGCCGAGCGCAAGTTCGACGTGATGCAGGAGCTCGGCACCGATCTGATGCTGATCTGCTCCAACGTGTCGCCGGTCTCGCTCGGCGGCATCGACCGGGCGGCGGAGGATTTCCGCGCGCTCGGCGAACGCGCCGCCAGGCGCGGCCTCAAGGTCGGCTACGAGGCGCTGGCCTGGGGGCGGCACATCCACGACCATCGCGACGCCTGGGAGATCGTGCGGCGCGCGGATCACCAGAATGTCGGCCTGATCCTCGATTCCTTTCATACCCTGGCCCGCAAGATCGACGTCGATTCGATCAGGGCCATTCCGCGCGACAAGATCTTCATCGTGCAGCTGGCCGATGCGCCGCTGATCGACATGGACTACCTCTATTGGAGCCGCCACTTCCGCTGCATGCCCGGCCAGGGCGACCTGCCCGTCAAGGATTTCATGAGCGCCGTGGCCGCGACCGGCTACGAGGGTTTCCTTTCGCTCGAGATCTTCAACGACCAGTTCCGCGGCGGGTCGCCGAAGTCGATCGCGCTCGATGGGCGGCGTTCCCTGGTCTACCTCGCCGACCAGGTCGCCCGCGAGGCGCCGGCGATTGCGCCATTGCCGGCAGAGATTCCCGACCGCATCGGCGTCTCGGGAATCGAGTTCGTGGAGTTCGCCGCCGACGAAGCCGAAGCGGCCGAGCTGGCCGCGCTGTTCCGCGGGCTCGGCTTCCGGCAGGCCGGCAAGCATGTCTCGAAGGATGTCGCGCTGTTCCGGCAGGGCGACATCAATCTCGTCATCAATACCGAGCGCGAGGGATTTGCCCATTCCTCCTATCTGGTCCACGGCACCTCGGTATGCGCGATCGGCCTCAAGGTCGACGACGCCAAGGCCACCGTCGCCCGGGCCAAGGCGCTGGGCGCCGAGCTCTTCGAGCAGCCGGTGGGCCCCGGCGAGCTGACCATTCCCGCCATCCGCGGTGTCGGCGGCGGCGTGATCCACTTCATCGACCAGAAGCCGCCGCTGGCGCGGGTCTGGGACCTCGAGTTCCTGCCAGTCGCGGATGCCGATCCGCCGTTCGACGCCGGGCTGACACGGATCGACCATCTCGGCCAGACGATGAACTACGAGGAGATGCTGACCTGGCTGCTGTTCTACGCCTCGATCTTCCGCACCCGTAAGACCCCGATGGTGGACGTGATCGATCCCGGCGGCGTGGTGCGCAGCCAGGCGATCGAAACCGAAGACGGTGCGATGCGCCTGACGCTGAACGGGGCGGAGAACCACCGCACCCTCGCCGGGCATTTCATCGCCGAGAGCTTCGGCGCCAGCGTGCAGCATCTGGCCTTTGCGACCGGCGACATCTTCGCCGCGTCGTCCGTGCTGAAGGCGAACGGCTTCCGCCCGTTGCCGATGTCGCAGAACTACTACGACGACATCGAGGCGCGCTTCGGACTGGAGGACGACCTGATGGTCCGCCTGCGCGCCGAGAACATCCTCTATGACCGCGAGCAGCAGGGCGAATATTTCCAGCTCTACTGCCCGACCTATGGCGACGGCTTCATCTTCGAGGTCGTCGAGCGGCGCGGTCCGTATCGCGGATACGGCGCAGCGAATGCGAGCTTCCGGATTGCCGCGCAAAAGCGTCATCTGGCGCCAGCGGCCATGTTGGAACTGTAGCCTGCGACGGCTCGCGCTACAGGATGGAAGTCCTGCCCCTCGCCGGCGCGCGCCGCTGCGTGCGCTTTGGATTCAACCGGCGGTCTATTGCCTTGTGTTCCCTTTTTGTTCACTCTTCCGCGCCATGGCCGACACCGATCCTGAAACACCGGAATGGACCATTGCGTGGACCATCAAGCGCGCGCTCCGGCTGCACCTGGGGCCGCGGCATGGCTACGTGCCGAGCACCATCGCGCGCGATGTGGTGGCGGCGTTGCGGCTCGCGAAATGGCGCATCAGCAAGGAGCCGCCGGACCCGCCGCACGCGACACCGGGCGTGTAGGCGCTGCGGCCAGCCGAGGTCCTACTTGTTGAAGCGTGTCGATGCGGCCGCCGCGGTGCCGCCCGGGCCCGTCTCCAGCCCCTGGTATTCGCCCGGCTGCCGGACGCGCAGGTTATTCTGGACATTGCGGACACCTGAGACGCCTTCCGAGCAATCCTCCGCCCGGCGCTTTGCCTGGCGGCTGTCCACGGTGCCGGCCAACGTGACCTCGCCGCCGGTCACCGTGACCTCGATGTCGCTGGCATCGACCAGCCAGTCGTCGGTCAGGCGGTCGCTGACATCCTCCCGGATTCGATCATCCGAGCGCGTATAGCCCTTCGGTCCCCGCCCGTAGTGGCTTCGCGCCTCGTCCAGGCGGCGACGACGCTCCGCGTCCTCATCGCCGGTCCAGGACAGCACTTCGTCCTTGGCGCGGTTCCACCAACCACGTTCATCGCCGCGGCCGGAACAGTCTCGGCCATGCTCTCGGCCATATCCGCCAAGAGCCCTTTCGTCGGGGCGATAGCCGGACGGCATATCCCGGCCAAACCACCGCTGCTCCGGATAAGGCGACGGGACATAGCCGAACGCGCCCGTTCCCGGAAAGCCGCCGGGTTCGTAGCCGCGATAGGGTCTGCTATAGTCCTCGTATTCCCCGTACCGTTCGCGAGCGTAGTCGCGGCCCTCCCGGTAGCCAACTCCCCGGATTCGCCGGCTCTCCTCCTCTTCCACGCGCCGACGCTCTTCGTTGCGCCACTGTTGCCGCTCTTTCCAATCCTGTGCCATCGTGATCTCCTGTCGCGTGATCGGACTCCTTGAACAAGGCAGCGGAAGCAGCGTTTCCTTGTTCTCGCCATCAGTCCGGACCGCCGCTTCCGCGCACGACAAACCGCCAGCCGCATATAGGAGAGAGCCATGAACGAAGATGTCTTCAACATGAGTGTGCGCAAGTTTCTCAAGCAGGTTGGCGTCACCGCACAACGCGAGATCGAAAACGCGGTACGGGCGGCGCTCGACGAGGGCGAGCTGAGCGGCAACGAGAAGCTGGCCGCCAAGGCTGTTGTGACACTCGCCGGCACCGATCTGAACCTGGTCGTGGATGGCGAGATCGAGCTTGGGTAGCGCTGGCGCACGGCCCTTTCAAACAAGGCCGCAGTCGAACAGAGGACCAGGTGATGTCACATATCGCGAGCCAGAAGGACCAGGCCGGACGTCCTGCCGATGCGCCGGCCGACGCGGACAACAATCTTGCCCGTGGCGCGCCGGGCGATCGTGAAGAAAGGGTTCAGCAGAAGCGACGCAACGAGGCCCGATCCGTGCAGCAGGATCATCGCGACGGCGCGATCGACGAGAAGCCAGGGGTTCGGACTCCGCACCAAAGAGGCAAGACATAGCGAAGAACACGCCTCGGCGACGCCCCTCGGCTAGTAGTCCCACTCGAGATTGACGCCGGCCTTGCCGGTGCCGCCGGCTCCGACCTCGCTCTCGACCTTCACGTTCGGCGTCACCTCGATCTCCACCGTGGCGGCGCTGCTGGCGGATTTGGCGCCCTGCGACACTCCGACATAGACGCGATCCGACACGTATCGGCCGGCGCTGAGGCTCGGCCCGGCCGCGGGATCGGTCTCCCGCAGCGACAGACGGTCGAGACCGGTGCTCCTGCGGATCCTGTCGAGAACCCCGGGACCGGTGTTCACACCGGCGAGATCGGCGGTGGCCTGCGCCAGCTGCAGCAGCTCGAACGGGCTGAGCGCGCCGGCGGACTTGCCGAACAGCAGGCGCGCCAAAATCTCGTCCTCCGGCATGTCGGGCACCGACGAGAGCACGATGCGCGGCGCGCGCGCCGGACCTTCGACCTTGGCGGTCACGGTGATGTCCTCGGCACGCGTCTCGGCCGTCAGGTCGAGATAGGGGTCGATCTGCTCGCCGCCCTCGAAGGTCAGCTGGCCCTCCTTGAAGTCCAGGCGCTTGCCGACGATGTCGAGCGAGCCGCGCCGCAACTGGAAGCCGCCGTCGACGTCCGGCGCCTGGGTGGTGCCGCCGACATGGATGGCGCCGCCCAGCTCCACGTCGAGTCCGCGGCCGCGCACCCAGATCTGCTGCGGCGCGTCGACCGCGATGTCCAGATCGACGATCGCAGTCTGCTCCGGCGGCGGCTTGCGCTCGGCGATGCGGGCCGCGACCTGCGGCCGGGCGTTGACTTCCACCACCTCGATCTCCTGGACGCTGGGCGGCAGGTTGTCCGGCACGCGGATATCCGCCTTCACCACCGTCACCTTGCCGCCCAGCTTCAGCTCGGTTTGCAGGTTGCCGACGATCGCGAGGTCGCTGTCGATCACAGCGGTCGCCAGGTCGGTGTCGATGATGGTGGCGTTGCGCGCCCGGATCTTGAGGTCGGTGTCGACGCCGTGCGCGAGGTTCACGGTGCCCTGCCCGCTCAGATGCCCGCCGCCCGGCGTCGTCGCCGTCAGGCTGGCGATCTGCATGGCCGGCCCGTCGACACGCACCTCCGCTTCGATCTTCCGCAGCTTGATACCGTAGCGCAGGTTGTCGTAGCCGGCGTTGATCAGCCGGACACCGCCGGTCACGTGGGGCGCGCTCAGCCGTCCAGAGGCGGCGACGTCAAGCTCGGCCTTGCCCTTGACCCGGTCGGCGCCGCCGGCCAGGAAGGCATCGACCAGCGACAGGTCGAAGGTGCCATTGGCGCGCGCCTCGAGCTGCCCGTCGGCCGAAAGGCTCGGCACGGCAGCCGTGAAGGCGAGCGCGCCGCCACTCTTCGGCTTCACTGCGCCTTTCACATCCAGCCGGCCCTGCGCGAGGGTGCCGGCGATATCCAGGTCCGCCTGCTGCTCCGGCACGTCGCTGGCGCCGAGGTTGGTGCCGGTGAGAGCAAATCGTCCGCTCGGCGCGGCCATCGTGCCGCTGAGCGCGACCTCGCCGTTCAGCCGGCCGGTGATCCGGAGGTCCGGCGCGACGGCGCGCGCCAGGGACAGCGGCAGCGAGTCGATGGTCGCGGCGAGCTCCATCGCATCGGGTGCAATGGAGCCGTTCAGTTGCAGTGTGCCATCCTCGACCGCGAGGTCCACGTTCTCGATGCGGGTCGTATTGTTCTCGATCGCGATCAGCACCGGCTTGCGGCTCTTGAGCTTGATGTCTTTCACGTCGGCGCTCAGGCTTCCGACCGTCACGCGATAACCCTGCGCGACTTGGGCGATCTCCGCTTCGGCCGTCGCGGTCAGTTGCTGGCCGGCCACCGATAGCGTCGTCTGCAGCGCGGTCAGCGGTCCTTTGGCGTTGAGGGACGCCTGCGTCAGCGCCTGATCGGCGATCACTGGATCAGTCAGCTTGATATCCGCGTCGACGGCGGGCGTGCCGAACAGATCGTCCGCAGTCGCGGTTGCATTGAGGCTGGCGGTCTTGAATGAATCGCCGGCGACGATTCGTTGGCCATTAGCCACGAGACGCGCGCTTTGCCGGCCCTTGGCGGCATCGAGCGTGATGTCGGCTGAAAGTTCGCCGGCCATCGGAAGACCGGCCAAAGGCTCGAGCTCCTTCAACGTCGGCGCATTGAGCGCGAGCTTACCAGTGAGCAAGCCGCTTGCCATGGCGACGTCGCCCGCCACCTCGCTCTTGCCCAGGGTGACGACCAGATCGCGCGCCGCGATCCGGTCGCCTTCGATCGCCACTGCGGTCGCCACTGTCGCCGGCAGACGATCAACCGTGGCTGTGCCGTTGAGTGTGATTTTCGGACTTGCGAGCAGATCGGTTGCTTCCGTGCTCAGCTTCAGACGCTCGATTACGCGGTCTGCCACCCGAAGCGAGGGTGCATTCAGCTCCGCGACAACGGCGGGCGCATCCATCGTTCCGCGGACCGTTCCATCGACCGTGACCGCACCGCCATGCACCGCCGGGTCGAGCGCGGCGGCATCGTCCACACGGGCGCTGAAGCCGAGATCGAGGTTGCGGTCCGTCACGGTGCCGTGCACATCCAGGCGCGCCTGCGCCCCGGCAAGTTGCGCGGTTTCGATGGTCATCGCGTCCGGCACAGAGCCTGCGAGCTTGAGCTGCAAGGTGGGCGATGACCCCAGCAGCCGATCGGCGATCGGTTGCCCGAGCGACAGGTCGCGAGTGTTACCCGTCAACTCCAGCTGTTCGGCGTTGAACTCCAACGCGATGTCCGCTGCACCCTTGCCGTTGAATCCGAACGGCGCGCCGACGGCGGCAAGGTCGGCAATGGTCAGCGTCGCGTCAGCGGCGCGTGCTTTGGCGCCCCAATTCTCTGCCCGCGCCGAACCGCTCAGCGCGAGGCCGCGCGCCCGCAGATCAATCCGATCCGCCACCAGCGTGCCGGCCTGATCGAGGCTGCCGGCAACGTTCAATCGGATGCCATCGGTCAGCAGCGTCTCCAGGCGAGTGTCTTGGGAAGCGACTCCAGACAGCGTCAGATCGGCCCGAATGCCGACCGGCTGCTCGAAGCCCTGCTCGGCCGCAGCATCCAGATTGAGCTTGCCGGTGCCGATGCGAAACTCCGCCGCCGCCAGGTTCTGAGCGG
Organism: Dongiaceae bacterium; assembly: GCA_035251915.1. GTDB lineage: Bacteria > Pseudomonadota > Alphaproteobacteria > Dongiales > Dongiaceae > Dongia_A. Next base: position 11,237 of record DATFDU010000061.1, read on the forward strand.
TCAAGTCCGCCGTCACGTGCGGCGCATTGACCGTGCCTTGCAGTCGTGCCTGCAGCGTCGCGCCCGACCACGTCGCATCGGGGAAAAGGGTCGCGAACACGCGCGACTCCGCGAGGGTGATGTTCGCGGCCAGATCGCCCGGTTCGCTCAGGCCCAGCACGCCCGACGCCGTCACGCTGCCGGCTGCAGTGCGGGCAGAGAGGTCCGTGACCTGGATGGTGCCACCGCCCGGCCTGATCCCCAGCGTGCCCTCGGCCTCGACGCCGCCGGCAATCAGCGGACGGACATGCTCGGGCAGCAAGCGATCGGGGGCAGCACGCAGGGTGAATGCGATGGTGCGGACATCGCGCCCCGCAATCTCCGCCGTCAGGTCCGCCAGCGGCTGACCGTCGAGCGTGGAAGCCATCTGCCCTTGCCAGGCATCGAGCGGGCCTTCGCCTTTGAGCGTGATCCTGAGGTCGCTGCGTCGCGGCAGGCCCAGCAGTCGGCCCAGCACGCCGCCCTGCGGCTCCGCCACATCGGCATTCAGCTTCAGAAAATCGTCGTCCGGGCGATAGGCGAGATCGAGGAAGGCAGTGCCGGCGTTGCCTTCGAGCTGTCGTACGGTCAGCGACGCCGCCAAGCCATCGGTGATCTCGCCAAGCTGGGCTTGCGCTTCGAGCGACAGCGCGTCCGGCTCGCCCAGGATCGACGCCGCCAGCGCCACGCGCTCGACCGACAGCCGGCGCAGGTCGATGGCGACTGGCAGCTCGGGAATCAGCGGCCCAGGCTGGTCGGGTTCCTGCGCCTGCTCCGCCGTCGGCGCGCGCGCCACGTCGATGGTGCCGGCGGTCAGCGCATCCACCTGCAGGCGGCCGGCCAGCAAGGCCGAAGGCGACCAGCTGAGAGAAATGCGATCGGCCGTCAGCCAAGTGCCATCGCGGTCCGACAGGCGAAGGCCCACCAGCTGCATGTCGAACGGCACGAGGCCTTCGATCGCGCCAACCTCGACCGCGGTCGAGCTGCCCGCCGTGGCATGCGCGATTTGCTGCCGCAGCTGGTCGCGCGCATAGCCGGTCTGCAGCACGCCGAACAGCGCGGCTACCAGCGCCAGCAGGAAGCCGACGACCGACAGGCCGACATAGATCGCGATGCGGTATCGCCGCTTCATCAGAATGCCTGCCCGATGCTGATGTAGAACGCCACCGGATCGTCATCCTCGCGTGCATTGAGCGGCACGGCGACGTCGGCGCGGATCGGACCGATTGGCGAGTAGTAGCGCAGGCCAAGGCCGGCGGCATATTGCAGCTTTTCATCGAAGCTGGGGAAGGTGTCTTCGGTCACAGTTCCGGCATCGAAGAACGGCACGATGCCGTAATCGTCGAGGAAGCGATAGCGCAGCTCGACGCTGCCTTCGACCAGGCTGCGCCCGCCGATCGGGTCGCCGTCCTCATCCTCCGGACTGATGGAGCGGAACTCGTACCCCCGCACCGATCCGCCGCCGCCCGCATAGAGCAGGCGGTCGTCCGGCAGCTCGTCGCGTGAGCCGCCGAACACGCTGGCGACCGAGAGGCGGCCCGCCAGCACCAGATTGCCGACGCCGGAGAGGTCGAGATAGGAAGTGCCGGTGGCGCGGGTCTGGAACACGTCCTGGCTCGATCCGATGAACTCCGGGAAGGCGGAGCCCGTCAGGTCCAACCGCACGCCCTTGGTCGGATTCAGCAGATCGTCGCTGGTGTCGTATTTGACCGCGCCGGTCGGGCCGAACAGCTCGAAATTGCGGGTCACGCCGTCCCGGGTGATCTCCGAAAACTCCGCCTCTGCACCGAAACTGACGCTCAGGGTATCGGTGAGCCGGCGATCGAGGCCAAGCAGGAAAGTCGCGGCCTTCTTGTCGAAAGTCTCGCGGTCGTATTCCTGGATCAAGGCGAGATTGCTGTGCAGGTCCTGGCGCTGGGCCAGAAAGTCCGGCTTCAGGAAATCCGCGGAGAGCCCGTAGTTGATCTCCGACCAGTCGTTCTCCCCGATCCCGGAGGTATGGGCATCGAGGCGCAGCTGCTCCGCCTGGCCGAACAGGTTGCGATGGCCCCAGTAGGCCTTGGCGCCCGCGCCGTCGTTGGTCGAATAGTTGGCGCCGAAGCCGATGAAGCGCCGATCGCGCTCGATCACCTCGACATCGACCGGCAACCGGCCGCTGTCATCGAGGCTTTCGGCCGGCTTCACTTTCACGGATTCGAAGACGCCGATCGACCGGAGATCGTCGCGCAGCTTGGCGACCTCGCTCGGCGCGTACGCTTCGTCCTTGAACTTCGCGAGGCGGCGGTCCACGAAGTCGGCATCGACGCGGTCGAGGCCCGTCACCCGAAGGTCGCCGATGGTGGCCGCCGATCCGGGCTCGACGACATAGTGCACTGCGAGGGTCTGGTCCTTGTGGTCCACCAGCGCCGGCTCGAGTTTCACCGTCGCGAACGGATAGCCCTGCGCCAGCACGGCATTCAGCAGCCGATCCTGCTCGGCCATGATATCGGCGGCGCGCGCCGGCGCCTTGGGCGCGAGCTCGGGCTGCAATTTGCCCGGCAGCGCCTCGGCGCCGGTCACGCGCACCTCACGCAGGCGATAGAGCTCTCCCGGATGCAGTTCGATCGTGACCGGTATCATGCTCTTCGCATCCGGCTCGACATCGGTCGCGGCGGGCTCGTCCACCGATCTGCCGGCGATCCGGATGGCAACGTCGCCGTCATAGTAGCCCGACGAGCGCAGCGCTTTCTCGATCCTCAGCTTGTCCTCCTGCGCGCGGCGGTAGAGCCCATAAAAATCGTCCGGCGGCTTCGCCTCCAGCTCGATCAACAGGGAGCTGGCCTTCGCCGCTTCCTCCAGGATCGGATCCTCGATCGGCGCAAGCTCGGTCTTGTATTCGAGGGCGAAACCTGGACTGGCTGTCAGCGATAACAGAAAGATGAGGATGAGGACCCGGAGAAACGGCGCCGCTCCGTATGATGGCTGCACTTTCATGGACGCAAGTAATCAGAAATGACTGCGCAGGTCGATTCACCCTGCGCGGCACACAGGAAGGTCACAGAAGCTGGCATAGGACAGATCAGCCACCTTCAAGATAGCGCTGCACTTCAGCGGCGCTGACCGCCCGACGCAAGGCGGCGTCCTCCGCCTCGCAGATCATCGCGAAATGCTCGACGAAAGCCGCGCCGAACAGGCGCCTGGCGGTCTCGCTGCCGCGGAACCGGCGCGTCGCCTCCAGCAGGTCCGACGGCAGGCGCGGCGCGTTGGCCGGAATCTCATTGGGTCCGCCGGCCCCGATCGGCTCGTCCTTGAGCGGCAGGCGGCGCTCCAGCCCATCCAGCCCGGCACCCAGCATCATCGCGAGCGCCAGGTACACGTTGGTGTCGCCGCCCGGCAGCCGCAGCTCCAGCCGCGTCGCCGCCTCGGTCTCCGCGGCGGTGCGCACTGCAGCGGCGTAGTTGTAGGGCGCCCAGCTCACGGTCTTCGGCGCCCAGCTGCCCGGCGCGAAGCGGCGGTAGGCATTGACGGTATGGGCGCACATCGGGAAGGCCTGCGGCACCACGTCGATGATGCCGGCGAGGAAGGATTGCGCGGACGTGCTGAGCCCGTGCTGGTGCGCGCGGTCGGCGAAGACGTTCTTGCCCGACTGCCGGTCGCGCAGGGACAGGCACACATGGCCGCCGATGCCCGGAAACCCCGCGCCGAGCAGAGGCATGAAGGATGCGGTGAGGCCGCGCTGGCGGCAGAACGCCTTGGTGAACATGCGGAAGAAGGCAGCATCGTCGGCCGCGCGCATGGCCGGCTTGTGGCGCAGGGTTGCTTCGAGGCAGCCGGGGCCAAGCTCGACGCCGAGCGCGAACAGATCGATGTCGGCCGCCCGCAGCATGGTCTCGAGATCGGCGACGATGCCGGCATGGGCTGCGGCAGTTCGCCCGGACCAGCAGCGATTGTCGGGCGCGAAATGGCTGAGATTGGCGAAGCCCTTGGTGCGCAGCGAATCCGCCGTCTCGTTGAGCAGGATGAACTCGAACTCGTAGGCCGCCAGCACGTCGAAGCCTGCCGCCGCCGCG
>DATFDU010000062.1:0-2175 GCA_035251915.1 Dongiaceae bacterium
ATCGAGAGCCAGGCGCATGTCGAGCAGGTCGTCGGCCCGATCGGCGAAATGGTGAAGAAGCGTGACAACGATTGCTCCGCCTTCGTCATCGCCTGCTATTCCGATCCCGGCCTGCATGCGGCGCGCGAACTCACCACCAAGCCGGTGCTGGGCATCGCCGAGTGCGGCATCCTGACGGCGATGACCCTGGGCCAGCGCTTCGGCGTCATTTCCATCCTGCGCAAATCGATTCCGCGCCACCTGCGCTATGTTGGGCAGATGGGCGTGAGCGAGCGCATGGCGGGCGACCGCGCCATCGGCCTCGGCGTCGTCGAGCTTGCCAACGAGGCCACGACCTTCGCCCGCATGGCCGAGGTCGCCGCCGAGCTGCGGGACGAGGACGGCGCTGACGTTCTGGTCATGGGCTGCGCCGGCATGGCGCGCTATCGCGACCGCCTGCAGCGCCATGTCGGCCTGCCTGTCGTCGAGCCGAGCCAGGCGGCGGTTTCGATGGCAATTGGTCGCTCACGGCTGGGCTGGTCGGCCTGATCGATTCTTAAGGACCGCGGGCGTCTGAGGCTGTGAAGCTTTGGAGCGGGGCAGGACGATAGCACACGCGCGCAACGACGGTCATGAGTCGGGTATTACCGACTCATGCTTGGTCGGTCGATCGAGGATGGTGCGGGATTTGGCGGTGGCGCCGGCCTCGGCTGTGGGGACTACCGCGTCACACCCATCCCAACCGTTTGAACTGCCGGAAGTTGACGGCGTTGGCATGCCAGAGCAGGACCGCCTTCACTTTCTCGCTCCCTCGCACCAGCAGCCGGTGCAGGCCGTTGTTTCGCATATGCGCGTGTGGCCGTTCGGTGTGCATGCGGCGTCTGTAGGCAGTTTGGCTTTCCGGTTCAGCCATGCGCCGTCGCCAGGCGAGGGTGCCTGGCCCGTCGCCGCGCCGCGGCAGTGTCGGATCGCTCTTGGTGCTTTTGGGCAGCGGGCAGAACAGGGTGATGTCCTCGCCATGCAGCCGCTCGATGTCATCGAGCCCGTTGTAGCCACCGTCGGCCAGCACCTGCTTTGGTTTGAGACCATAGCGGCGCTCGACCTCGTCCACGGCCGGCCCCAGCAAGCCGCGGTCCGAGGCATGGTTGGTGATCGACAGGCCAATGATGTGAGCGCCCTCGGTTGCGGTCTTGATCTGCACGTTGTAGGCCGGCCTGTAGCCGCCATCGGCCATCTTCATGATCCGCGCCTCCGGGTCGCTGGTCGAGGTCCGCACCGGCTTGTCGTTCTGCTTCGCCTTACGCCGCTGTTCGACCGCCTCCTCTTGTCGGCGCTGCTCGATCTCTGCGGCCGCCGCGCGCGCTGCCTCCAGGCGCCGCAGCCGGTCCGCGCTCGCCGTCTTGCGCCGCGCCTCCCGGCGACGGTTCGCCGAGCCGGGATCGTCCTCGACTTCGGCGCGCAGCTTCTCCACCGCCTGTCGGGCTTCCTCGTACAGCGCCGTCAGCCGCTCCTCGCGCCGGAACGAGCTCGCTCCTGCCGACGCCCGCACGCGAAGGCCATCAACCGCCACCGTGCTCGCATCGATCAAGCCCGCCTCGATCAGCCCGGCCACCGATTGCGACAGCAGATCGTCCAGCAGAGGCGCCGCGCTGAGGCGGAAATCCGACAGTGTGTGGTAGTTCACGCTGACCCCGCCGCACAGCCAGCGATAGGCCGCCTCGCTGCGGCACAGTCGATCCAGCAACCGCGCGCTGCCGACCCCGTCCAGGGTGGCATACAGCCACAACGCCATCAGGATCGCAGGATCAATCGCTGGCCGACCGCGCGAGCGAACCGTCGTCTGCACCCGCTGATACAAGCGCGAAAGGTCCAGCCCCTCGACATAGTCCCAAACCTGCCGCGCCAGATGATCCGGCTCCAGCAAGTCGTCCAGGCAGCTCTCGTCCCACTGCTTCTGGCCGCGCTCAGCCGTCTCCAAGCGCAACTCCGCCGGCCGACCTTTCGCCATCGCCGCCTCGCCATGGTGGATGACACTCTCTATGGTAGATCATACACCATTAAAGACAATCTATGGTAATAAATTCACAGCCTCTCTCGCCCGCTCATGAATCATGAGAAGAGCGGGCGAGACGCCCGCGGTCCGGAAGAACATGAGCGCCACGGGAAGGAGTGAAGGGCGCGCGCGAGAGAGTTCTT
>DATFDU010000063.1:0-26034 GCA_035251915.1 Dongiaceae bacterium
ACCAACGCGCATCTCTTCCGCTACGACACCGTGCACGGCCGCTTCCCCGGCGAGGTCAAGACCAAGGGCGACCAGATGGATGTCGGCCGCGGCTTCATGAAGGTGACCGCGGAGCGCGATCCGTCCAAGCTGCCGTGGAAGGATCTGGGCGTCGACATCGCGCTGGAGTGCACCGGCCTCTTCACCGCCAAGGACAAGGCGAGCGCGCATCTCGCCGCCGGCGCCAAGCGCGTGCTGATCTCCGCGCCGGGCACCGACGTCGACCTCACCGTCGTCTACGGCGTCAACCACCAGAAGCTGGAGAAGAGCCACACCGTCGTCTCCAACGCCTCCTGCACCACCAACTGCCTGGCGCCGGTCGTGCACGTGCTGCACAACGCGTTCGGCATCCAGCACGGCTACATGACGACGATCCACTCCTACACCGGCGACCAGCCGACGCTGGATACGATGCACAAGGATCTCTACCGCGCCCGCGCCGCGGCGCTGAACATGATCCCGACCACCACCGGCGCCGCCAAGGCGATCGGCCTCGTCATCCCCGACCTCAAGGGCAAGCTGGACGGTACCTCGATCCGCGTGCCGACCCCGAACGTCTCGCTGGTCGACTTCAAGTTCGTGCCGAAGAAGGCGGTCACCAAGGAAGCCGTCAACGCCGCGATCGTCGACGCGGCGAAGGGTCCCCTCAAGGGCATCCTCGCCACCAACGACCAGCCGCTGGTGTCGACCGACTTCAACCACAATCCCCACAGCTCGACCTTCGACCTGTCGCAGACGCAGGTGATCGACGGCACCTTCGTGCGCGTGATGTCCTGGTACGACAACGAGTGGGGCTTCTCCAACCGCATGGGCGACACCGCCGTCGCGATGGGCAAGCTGGGATAAGCGATCGGGATGCGATGACGCGCACAATCATCGCGTCCCTGCCCGAAGCACGCGCCGTTCTCGAAGCGGCAAGATCGAGCGGCGTCGCGGCGGAGCTGGAAAGCCCGCCTGACGCCGCCAGCATCTACGGCGTGCTGTGGTTCGCCGCGCTGAACCGCGCCCTGCTCGCCGAGTTTCCCGGCCTCTCCTTCACGCTCACCTTGGACTGCGGCAACCGCGCCGACCTGGCGCACGCCGCCCTGGTCGAAGGCATCAAGCGCATCCGCTTCAGCGGGCATCCGGACGCGGCAAGTGCGCTGCAGGACATTGCGGCGCAACTCAAGGCCGAACTCATCGCGCAACCGCCGAGCGAGCTGCTCTATGTGATCGCAGAACCCGACATCGCCCCCGCGGACCGGGCCTGGATCCAGTCCATCCGAGCGCAGCACGACCCCCAATGCGACCTCGTCGGGCCGCATTTCACTCTTGTTTTCGGAACCGATCGCGTGCCGGCCGTCGATCTGCTGGCGCGGACCCAGGCGATTGCCGGCCGGATGTCAGGGTTTGAATTCGAAACCAGGAACGCACAGGTCTTCGCCGGTGCTTGCGCGGAGCACTATGTTTTCCTGGTGCCGGAGAAGGGCGCAGCGGAGCTGCGCGCGCTCCACGCGGCCCTTGGCGTCGAGTCGACCGCTGATATCCCCTTTGTGCCGCATATCACGATCGGCCGGCTTGCCGACGCCGAGGCCGCCGCGATGCTGGTCGATAGATTGAATGCCGAGCCACGGACGATCCGCGGCCGTGTTGCTGTCCTCAAGATCATTGCCGTCGAGAACCGAACTGTCCGCGAACATGCGACGGTCGCGCTCGGCGGGAACTGATCTCAGCGTCCGAAGATCTCCTCCAGCTTCTGCGCGAGGTCCTGCTTGCGGTAGGGCTTGCTGAGGAAGTGCTCGTCCTCCCGCAGCCGTTCGTCGCCGCGCAGCGAGCTGTCGGAATAGCCGGATGTGAAGAGTGCCTTCAAGCCGGGCCGCTCGGCGATGGCGGCGCGCGCCAGCTCGTGTCCGCTCATGCCGCCCGGCATCACGAGGTCGGTGAACAGCAGGTCGATCTTGAGCTGGGGGTCCTTGAGCAGGGCCAGCGCTTCCCTCGGATTGCGCGCCTCCGTCACGGCATAGCCCAGCTCCGCGATCTGCCTGGTGACGATGCGCCGCACATCCTGATCGTCCTCGACGACCAGGATGGATTCGGCGCCGGCCTGGGCCGGCCTGGCTTCGGCCGCCGGCGCCGCTGCGACCAGGCCCTGCGCCGCGCGCGGCAGGTACAGGCGCACGATCGTGCCGTGGCCGAGCTCGCTGTAGATCTTGATATGTCCCTTCGACTGCTTCACGAAGCCGAACACCATGCTGAGGCCGAGGCCGGTCCCGCGGCCAACTTCCTTGGTGGTGAAGAATGGCTCGAACACCTGGCTCAAGGTCTCCGCCGACATGCCGGTGCCGGTGTCGGAGACTTCCAGCAGGACATAGTCCCCTGCCATGGCCTCGGGGTTGAGGGCGACATAGTCGGCATCGAGATGAGCGTTCTTGGTCTCGATCGTCAGCCGGCCGCCCTTGGGCATCGCGTCGCGCGCGTTGGTGGCGAGGTTGGCGATCGCGGCGCTCAGCTGCGCCGGATCGATCAGGACCGGCCAGACATCCTCGCCGGTGTTGAGCACGACCTCGATATTCTCCTCGAGAATGCGCTCCAGCAGGCGGATCATGCCGGCCACCAGCTCGTTGACGTCGACCGCGCTCGGCGCCAGTGGCTGACGCCGCGCGAATGCCAGGAGCTGGCGCGTCAGCTCGGCGCCGCGGAGGCTGGCCTGCAGCGCGGCCTCCGACAGGGTCATCGCCTCGCGGTCGTTCCGCACCCGGTCCTGCAGCAGGTCGAGATTGCCGATCACGACCGAGAGCAGATTGTTGAAATCGTGCGCCATGCCGCCGGTGAGGTTGCCGATCGCCTCCATCTTCTGCGCCTGATGCAGCTGTTCGCTGGCGCGCTGCAGCTCGGCGGTGCGGGATTCGACCAGCGCCTCGATCGCCCGCGTCCGCCCAGCCTCGCGCACCAGGTATTGAACCAGCACCGCCGTCGTCAGGAGTCCGGCCAGCAGCCAGACCCAGGGACTGCTGGACCGCAACGCCGCGACCGCCTCGCCGGAATAGTCGAAGGTGAGGTCCCAGTGCTGGCCGAACACGTTGAAGTCCCGCGTGAGTCGAACCGCGGTCTGTTCCGGCAAGTCGGTGCCTGCGGTGCGAACTTCGACGCGCCTGCTTGCCCGCGAGTAGATCGCCGACGCCGTCTCCGCCGCATTCTCCTGATGCACTTCGGCGATGGTGAAGTGCAGTGTCTCGATCGGATCCGGGGTGTTCTGCATCGCGGCGGCGATCAGGGCCGCGAGGTTGTAGTTGCCGATGGCGTAGCCGCGCAGATGCGCGCGCCGATCCTCGACGCCGGACGGCACGTCGACCGTGTCATAGACCGGCCAGAACAGCAGATAGACCAGCTCTTTCGGCGCGGGCGAACCGATGGGACGCACCGGCAAGGTCGCGACCGGCGCGCCGTCATCGCGTGCCCGCTCCATCGGAATGCGCCGGCCCTCGTGCTTTCCCAGCGCGAGCCCCAGCACGCGCCGCCCGCCCAGCGGACGCTCGTCGAACAGGACCGGGAAGTATTCTGGCCGGTCGGACAATGCCGTGCGCTGGAACTCGGGCGTCACGTCGAAGACCTGGTAGTCCTCGAGGCCAAAGGACCGCGCCTTCTGCTCCAGCGCGGCGATCTCACCGCGCTGGATGCGCGGCGCCCATTGCAGCGCGTTGACATGATCGAGGCCGCGGGTTGCGCGCGCCGCCAGCTGGCCGAACTGATCGGGGTCGATCGTCTCCGTCACGGTCATCGCGATGGCGACGTTCTCGACCGCGTTGCCGGCCAGGCGGATCTTGGCCTGGAGATCGCGGGCGCGCCATTCCGAACGAAGCTCCAGGATCGTTCGGACCCGCTCGTCGTCGGCGTCGCCCGCCATCCAGAATGCCAACCCGGAAAGCAGGATGCCCGCCATGCCGACGCCGAGCGGTGCGATCCACCTCTTGTGCCTGACTGGGCTGCCCCCCATGAACTCCCGCGCTGAATCTGCGACGACTCAAATATGCAATGTCTTGCGCCCCATTTAACCCGTTGCTACAGCTCAAGTCACCATCGGTCGTGCCGGCCAGGGAGCGAAATGATGTCCAAGCTGGTGCCGGAGCTTCTGGTGTCGAACCACGCAGTCAGCCGCGACTTCTATGTCCGGATCATCGGATTCAGCGTGCGTTATGAGCGGCCGGACGAGAAGTTCTCCTATCTCGACCTCGACGGCGCCGAATTGATGATCGAGCAGGAAACCGACTTCTGGACCACCGCGCCGCGCGAAAAACCGTATGGGCGGGGCATCAACCTGCAGATCGAGGTCGCGGCGCTCGATCCGATACTATCGCGCCTCGAACAGGCCGGCATCGCCCTGTTCCGCCCTGTCGAGGAAGCGTGGTATCGGATCGGCGATACCTATGGCGGCAACCGCCAGTTCCTGGTGCAGGATCCGGATGGTTACCTGCTGCGTATGTTCGAGAATCTCGGGCAACGGGCAACGCCGTCGACTGGCCGCATTGTGGGATGATGGAGACGCACATGTATAAGCTCTATGGCGTGAAGAAATGGGGCTCGCTGGGGCCGCAGTGCATCCTGGAGGAAGTCGGCGCGCCCTACGAGATGGTGTGGCTGTCGGCGGAAGACCGGCGCGGCCCCTATCGGAAGGTCAATCCGCTCGGCTATGTGCCGAGCCTGCAGCTCGCCGACGGCCGGTTCGTATTCGAAAGCTCCGCCATCGTCACGCATATCACCGACGCGCATCCCAGCGCGCTCGCGCCGCGCCCCGGCACGCCGGACCACGCGCTGTACCTGTCGTGGCTGACCTGGATCAATGCCGAGATCTATTCCACCATGAACGCCGCCGAGTTCCTGGAAAACGAGGACAACACGATCGGCGATGCCGCCTGCCGGGCCGCGCTGGCGCAGGCGGTGTGGAACAAGGTCGATGGCCTGTTCGACGTGGTCGAGCGCCATCTCGGGCAGAGCGGCGGCTTCATGCTCGGTCGGAGTGCGTCGGCGGCCGACCTCTATCTCATGATGGTGACGCTGTGGACGCGCCCGAACCGCCGTGCGCTCTATGAGCGCTGCCCCAACATCGGGCGCGTCGTGGCGGCGGTCAATGCGCGCCCGGCGGTCGCAAAGGTGTTGGCGCTGAACGAGCTGGCCTGAGTTACATCAGGCTGTCATGGCGGGCTGCTGTAGCCCGGCAAACTCTCATCCTGGAGCGGCATCGTGCTCTCTTTCCTGCGTCCTCTCCATCTCGCCCTGATCAGCCTCGCGGTCGCGGTGCCGGCGGCGGCGCAATCGACCGCCGAGATCGGCGGCCTGCGCTTCATCGGCGCGGTCACGGTGCCCAACGACAAGGTGGTCGACGGCACGCTGGTGGGCGGATTGTCGGGCATCGACTACGATCCCGCCGCCGACCTTTGGTACCTGATCTCCGACGACAAGTCCGAGAACAGCCCGGCGCGCTTCTACACGGCAAAGCTGGCGTTCGACCAGGCAGGCTTTGCGTCGGTCGAGATCGAGCACGCCGTCACCTTGCTGCAGGCCGACGGCCGGCCCTATCCGAGCTCCGAGACCGGCGGCGAGGTGCCGGACCCGGAATCGATCCGCCGCGATCCCGAGACCGGCAATCTGTGGTGGACCAGCGAAGGCGATCGCAAGCTCGGCCTGTCGCCCTTCCTGCGGGTCGCGGCGCCGGACGGCAAGCAGGCCGGCGATGTCCCGACGCCTGACATCTTCACGATGAACAAGGGCCAGGAGATCGGACCGCGCCGCAACCTCGGCTTCGAGGGCTTGAGCTTCGCGCCGGACGGCAAATCGGTCTGGCTGGCGATGGAATCGGCGCTCTATCAGGATGGCCCGATCGCAACGCCAAGCGCCGGCGCCGTCGCGCGCCTCAGCCGCCTCGACCGCGAGGGTAAGGTGCTGGCGCAATATGCCTATCCGCTTGATCCGATCCAGGCCGTGCCGACCGGCAAGAACGGCGACAATGGCGTCAGCGAGATCCTCGCGCTCGACGACCAGCGCGCGCTCGTGCTCGAGCGCTCCGGCGTCGAAGGCGCTGACGGCATCTGGACGGTGTATATCCGCCTCTATGAGATCAACACCAATGGCGCCACCGACATCGCCGCCGTGCCGTCGCTGGCGAGCGCCAACTACATCCCGGTGGCCAAGCGCCTGGTCATCGACCTCGCCAAGACCGCCGACGTCGGACTGGTCGACAATATCGAGGGCATGTCATGGGGCCCAGTGCTGGCCGACGGCAAGCGCAGCCTCGTGCTGGTCTCGGACAACAATTTCAATCCGGCGCAGATCACGCAGTTCCTGGCATTCGAAGCCCTGCCCTGAGGCGGCCGCTGCCCTGAACGCAAGAAGCGGAGCGTGTCGGCACATCATCGTCCCCATCTTGTTCAGACGTAAATGCCGAACGATGAGGCCGCGATGAAACCGTTGTCCGCCATGGAGCTCCTCAAGCGCATGTTCGACGTCGAGCTCCGGTTCCTCCAGTCCGACAAGCCGGACCTCCGGATGCTCGCGACCGCCTTCCATCCGGACATCGTCGTGCACGAGCCCAAGTCGCTGCCCTATGCCGGCGACTGGAATGGGCTGGCCGGTGTCGGCGCGCTGTTCCGCACGATGCGGGAGGTGTGGAGCGATCTGAAGGTAGAACAGCTCGAGGCGACCCGCGAAGGCGATGCCGTGTTCATGACATGCACGATTCACCTGACGTCGCGCGCGACCGGTGCGAGCATCACGCAACCCTTCGCCGAGGTGCTGCGCTTCAAGGATGATCTCTTGATCGAAGGAACCCCGTTCTACTACGACACCGCGGAAATCCTTGCCGCCACCAGCGGACCCAGGACCTAGCCTTGGCGCAGGAAGAGGCCGGGATAGTCGACCACAAAGGCGTCCTCATCCACCGCAATGTCCGCGGCGAAATCGATATCAAGCCCATCAAAGCGCCACCGCCGCTCGGCGAGCCGTGTATATCGTTGCGGCGCGGCGCGCAGGTTGAGTTCGGGGACGAGAATGTAGGCGACCTTGATCTCCGCCGCCTCGCCGATCCGCAAGCCAAGCCGGCGCACTGCGACCGTGTTGGTGAACGGTGTCATCGAAATGTCGGGATCGATGCACCCGTCGAGCTCCGGCAGCACCGCGCCGTCTGCACGCTGCCACCGGCCCGCGCCATCCGACAGGATTTCGAGCGTGCCGCCGCCCTTCACGTCGACGCAGACGCGACGCGTACGCCATGCCGCATCCGTCTCTACCAAGTAGCTGGCCTTGAGCGGCTTGCCTTCCAGCGTCGCCTTCACGTCGCCGCGCGCTTCGAACCCGTCGCCGGTGGCGCGGAAGCTGAACTCCTCCGCGCCCTCGCCCAGATCGGGCCGCCACACCCAGCGCCAGCTTCGCTCCGTCATTTGACCTCGATCTTCACCACCGACCAGATCGCCTTGGCCTGATAGGCCTCGATGTCGATCTCCGGCTTCTCCTTGAACGGCCACATTACGAAGAACGGACCGAAATCGTCTGGCGCCATTCGGACTCCGTCCTTCTCGATCGCCAGGATCGGATCGAACGTCTTCATCTCGTCGGCGGTGATGTCGACCTTGTAGTCGTCCGCCGCCGACAGCGTGATGTCGCCGCCGGTCGCGCCGGCCAGCTTCAGCACCTCGATGAGCGATGGCCCCTTGAACTTCAGCGGCTCCGGGAAGCTGGTCGGCTGCTCGGTCAGTTCGCGCTGCGGCAGCGTGGCGATCTGGTCGCGCGTCAATGTCACTGTGCCGCCCGGAACGTTGCCGGAAAGAGTCAAAACCGCGTCGTCGGCAAGAGCGCCAAACGATGTCACAATTGTCACAAGCAGGCAGCCGATGCCGAACATCCTGCGAGTCGCACCATGCATGGAAATCTTCCTTTTTCCCCAATATCTTGCGCGAAACTCACGCGCCCTGTGCCGGCATCCTCGCAAGCGCGCGGCAACTGAGCAAGGTTGGATTGAAATGCCCTTCGCCGGTGCGGTATGAACCCTTTCCGCGCTTCCGGCGTTGGTACGCCGCCCGCTCACACGAGGACCCTGCCATGAAGCTCACCCCCGCAGTCCAGAAGATCCTCTCCAACTACGAGAGCGACAATCCCGGCACCAAGGCGAACCTCGCCCGCATCCTGATGCAGGGCCGCCTCGGCGGCACCGGCAAGCTCGTCATCCTGCCGGTCGATCAGGGGTTCGAGCATGGCCCGGCGCGCAGCTTCGCGCCCAATCCGCCGGCGTACGATCCGCACTACCATTTCGAGCTGGCGATCGAAGCCGGCCTCAACGCCTATGCCGCGCCGCTCGGAATGATCGAGGCCGGCGCCGCGACCTTCGCCGGGCAGATCCCGACCATCCTCAAGGTCAACTCCTCCAACTCGCTCGCCAAGGCGAAGGACCAGGCGATCACCGGCTCGGTCGGCGATGCGCTGCGGCTCGGCTGCTCGGCCATCGGCTTCACCATCTATCCCGGCTCCGAATACGCCTTCGAGATGATGCAGGAGATTCGCGAGCTGGCGGAGGAAGCGAAGTCGGTCGGCCTCGCGGTCGTGATCTGGTCCTATCCGCGCGGCGAAGCGCTGTCCAAGGAGGGCGAGACGGCGATCGACATCTGCGCCTACGCAGCCCACATGGCAGCGCTGCTCGGCGCCCACATCATCAAGGTGAAGCCGCCGACCAACTTCCTCGAGCTGGCCGAAGCCAAGAAGGTCTACGAGAAGGAGAAGATCGACGTCGCGAGCGGCGCGGCCCGCATCCGCCACGTGGTGCAGTCCTGCTTCAACGGCCGGCGCATCGTGGTGTTCTCCGGCGGCGCCGCCAAGGGCGAGGAAGGCATCTTCGAGGAAGCGCGCGCGATCCGCGACGGCGGCGGCAACGGCTCGATCATCGGCCGCAACACCTTCCAGCGCCCGCGCGCCGACGCGCTCAAGCTGCTCGACAATCTCATCAAGATCTACCAGAGCAAGGATTGAGCGACGCACACCACTGCCGCCTGTTCGTCCGCTTGCGGGCGGGCTCCGAATTCGACGAGGCGCTGAGCAGCGCGCTCGTGGATCCGGAGATCGCCAGCCTGCTCCTGCCCGCCGATCTGCCGCTGGACGCCGCCCGCGCGGCCGTGAAACGCATCCAGGCCGCCGAGCGCCCCGCTCTCATTGTTGATGACATCGAGCGCCGCAGCGCGCTGCAGGCCGACGGCCTCCATCTCACCGACGCGACCCGCGTCCGAGCAGCGCGCGCCAAGCTCGGCGACGGCCTGGTGCTCGGCGCCGAATGCCCGCCAGAACGCCACGCCTGCATGGTGGCGGCGGAGGATGGCGCGGACTATGTGGCGGTGCGCGTGACGGGCGACAACCTGCAAGCTGTCGAAGACCTGCTGGAGTGGTGGTTCGAGATGATGACCACACCGATCGTGGCGCTGGTGGATGCGCCGATCGAAACCGAGCGGCTGCGCGCCTACGCCGACTTCGTGTCGCCACCCGCTTGAGGCCGGCCGGGTCGTCCCGCTTCTATCTGCCTGCGTGCTGCTCCGGCGTCGTCTGCGGCACCGCCTCGGCCAGGGCGACGAGGCGCAGCGGCCCGCCAGGCATCACCGCATCGAACGGGTAGCAGGTGGTCAGCGCCAGCTGCGGCGGTCCGTTGCCGACCAGCGGCAGCCGCGCCGTTCGCCCGTCCACGACCTGGATCTCCCGGATCACATAGTCCACCCAGGTGCCGTCGGCGCGTTGGATCCGCAGGGCGGTGCCCGGCGCCACATCGGCCAGGAACCGGAAGTTCGTATCGCGATGACCGCTGACCACCGAGAGGCCGGCCGCGCCGGGAGCGGGACTCCCGTCGAGATGCGCCGGTCCGAAGGCCAGCGTGCGGCCGGTCGCATGGGCAAGGACGATCTGGTCCACGCCCAGCGCCGGCACGACGAGGCGCGCCACCGGCGTCGTGTCGGCCCAGGGCCAGGGCGGCACCGGCCGCCGCGTGGCCATCGCCTCGTCCCAGGCTTGCGCGATCAACTGCTGCGCCAGCCACGCCTTGGCCGGGATCCACAGCCCCTCGCCGATCTGCCACAGGCCGAGGCCAAGGACCACCGCGAGGATCAGGCGACGGTGCACGACCAGGCTCATGCGATCCGGCGGGTGGCCATGCGGAGCGCGTCCATACCCGGTCCTCGCGTGCGCCTCCGCCAGTACAGCAGATGGATCGTCAGCGCCGCGACTGTCAGCGACAGGCCGATCAGCAGGTGCACCATCGCCGGCGTCGCCGTCTTCGGCAAGGCGAGGCCGTCGAGCGGCGTGCCCGTGAAGTTGATCCGGCGCATCCGCTGGTCGGGCTGCGGCAGGGCGGTACCGTCGCCGAACACCTTCTCGTAGACCCAGCCGTGCGGCAGGTTGGTGGGCACCGGCGCCGAGGCCAGGGTCTCGTTGCGCGGCCGCACCACCTCTTCGTCGACAGCGACCAAGCTGGTGTAGGAACTGACCAGCTCATAGGCGAGGGCATGCGCCGTCGCGGCTTCGCGCACGCGGGCCGGATCGGCGCCGTGCCATTGCCCGTCCTCGATGGCGGACAACTTGGCGCGCGCCCACACCGCAGCAACTCCGGCACCGGTGCGCGCCTGGGCGATGTCGATGCCGTGGCGCCAGGTCGTATCGCCGTCCTTCCCTTCGATCGCCAGCTCGCCGCTCAGCTGATCCAGTGTAGTCCCCGGCAATCGGGCGCTGATCGTCACGGGTACGCCGACATAGATGTCGGGCACGGTCGCCGGATACATCTCCACGCTTGCCGGCAGTCCATCCGGCCAGCGCACCCCGATATCCGTGATCGCCGGCTGCTCAAGCTTGCGCAGCAGCTCGGTCATGCGCTCTCCCACCTCGGTGACGTCGCCGATATAGGTGAAGCTGCCGCGGCCGAGCTCCGCCGCCTTGCGCATGAAGTAGCTGTTCGGCGCCGTGCCGATGCCGATGGTGAAGAGGCGGGCGTCGCCGAGCCGCCGGGCGATGTCGTCGAACAGCTCGGCCTCGTTGCCGACGGCGGCGTCGGTCAGGAATATCACCTGCTTCAGGCGACCCGGCGACGTCTCGCCGTCGAGCGCCAGCCGCAGCGCCGGCCGCATCTCCGTGCCGCCGGTGGCCACCAGCCGGTCGACATAAGCCCTGGCCTCCCGCAGCGTTTCGCCGGTCCACGGCTTCAGCTCGCGATAGAGCGAATCGGTGGTGGAGTTGAACTGGATGACATTGAAGCGGTCGGCCGGCGTGAGCCGATCCAGCGCCAGCAGCAGCCCCGCCTTGGCCTGGCCGATCGATGTCCCGCCCATGGAGCCGGAGGTATCGATCACGAAGACGACGTCGCGCGGCAGGCGCGGTGCCTCCGCCTGCTCTGCCGTCGCCGGTGTCAGCATGGCGAAGAGGTAGACGTCGTCGCCGCGCTGCTCGGCGAACAGGCTGGCGGCCGGCGCCGAGAACGGCTTCGGCACCCATTCCAGCACGAAGTCGCGGTCGGCCGGCATCTCGCCGTCGGCCAGCGTGATCGTCTTCGATCCATCGGCGTCGGTCGCGACGATCGGGTGATAGAGACTGGTGACGCGCTCAACGGGGAAGCCCGGCGCGAAATCGATGCTCATCGTGACCGGATTGATCTTGCCCTCGCGCGGATGCAGCACCGGCGGCGTGATCCGGCTGGCATCGGGCACGCGGGTCGTGTCGGCGGCCCAGCCGCCGCCGCTGCTCGGCCGGTCCGCCACCAGGCTGACCGTCTCGCCCGGGATGTAGCGCGGACCGACGACCATGGGAAAGCGCAGGCTATAGGTGCCGGCGTCGATCTCGACCCGGTCCTGATACTGGATCTCCACCACGACCTGCTCGCCCGGCCCGATGTTGGCCACCGAGGTCGTGAAGATGTTGGACCGCTCGCTCTCCACCAGACTGGCATGCTGCCCGGCGGCGGCCCCCTGCTCATAAACCTTCCTCGCCTCCTCGCGCGGCTTGATCTCACCAACCACGCGCCGCTCGCCGACTTCCATCACCAGATGGTCGACCGCCGACTGCTCCGGCAGCGGAAACACATAGACGCCCTCGAGCCAGGCGCTCGACGGATTGACGAAGTGCTGCCGCACCGTCGCCCGCACGATCGTGCCCGCGACCGCCAGCTTGACGTCGGTCCGCAAGATCGGCGCCTCATAGAACACGCCGGCCTTGTCCGACTTGAAGAACAGCCCGCCCTGCGGCGCCTCCTCGCTCGACTGCGCGCGGGCCGCGGAGGTCGCGAGCAGGAGCAAGATCAGTACCGCAAGGAAAGCCGCCGCTGTGCCCCGAGCGCGCGATAACAAGCGTCCGCTGCAGTCGGGGACTGCGACGGAAAGAAGGAACGTGGACATGATGAGGTGCCCCTAAAGGAGATCGCTGGCTGAAACCTGACGGCCGGTGGCTTCACCGGCCGGCGCGATTACAGCGCTCGGCTGTGGCGGCTTGCGCCCGGAGTCATGGCGTTCCGATGAAGCTTTGCGGCGGAATCAGGGCGCAACGCGACAGAGATTCGCAGTCCGCCTCTCGCGCACGTAGCGCACGATCTCGTCGTTGATGAGGCGCCTGCTCGGACACGTCGCGGGTTGCGCTCATCACGCGGGACGAGGCCTCCGGTCTGCTGCGAGGCTTCGCCGCGGTCGCTGATGGTGGCGGACCTGCCCACCAGATCGGCAATCTGGTCAATCGAGCTCGACGGCTGCTCGGTCGCGCTCGAGACGACGACTCTGCCGCTGGCCTGCTCGGCGTTCTGCGCGGAAGGGGAACCATCAACGACGTCGTGACCTTGTTCGCAGCGGAAGGGTTGTCAGCACAGGTTAATTCCGCTACCTAGAAATCTGCCTGGAAGCGACGGTTTTTCTCTTGGGCGCGTCGTTCCTAGGACCCTGTTCCGGCAATCGCTGAGGTTGTGATCGATGACGTCGCCGCGCGCGCCCAAACCAGCCGTCAGCTTCGAGTTCTTCCCACCCAAGACGCCTACGGCCGAGGCGCAATTGTGGGCGGCGATCCGCGCGCTCGAGCCCCTGCTGCCGGATTATGTCTCGGTCACCTATGGCGCCGGCGGCAGCACCCGGGACAAGACCTTCGAGACCGTCACCCGCATCTTCACCGAGACCCATCTGCGCCCGGCGGCGCACCTGACCTGCGTCGGCCAGAGTCGCAGCGAGATCGAGGATCTGCTGCGGCGCTACTGGTCTGCCGGCGTGCGGCACATCGTGGCGCTGCGCGGTGATCCGCCCGCCGGCGGCCCCTACGAGCCGCACCCCGCGGGCTTCGCCAACGCCGCCGAGCTGGTGGCGGGCATCAAGCGCGTCGCCAACTTCGAGATCAGCGTCGCCTGCTATCCGGAGACCCATCCGCAGGCGAACTCGCCGCAATCCGACATCGACAACCTCAAGCGCAAGTTCGACGCCGGCGCCGACCGCGCCATCACGCAGTTCTTCTTCGACAACCAGCTCTACCTGGATTTCCTCGACCGCGCCGCCGCGGCCGGCGTCAGCGGCGCGATCGTGCCGGGCATCCTGCCGGTCACGCAATTCGCGCAGATGACCAAGTTCGCCGCCATGTGCGGCGCCAAGGTCCCCGACTGGCTGGCCGATCTGTTCGAAGGGCTGGACGAGGACCCCGATACCCGCCGCCTGGTCGCCGCCATGGTGGCGACGGAGCAGATGCGCTCGCTGCAATCCTCCGGCATCAACGAGTTCCACATCTACACGCTGAACCGCGCCGACCTGACGCTCGGCATCTGCCGCCGCATGGGCCTGAAGCCGGCACAGCTGATGGGCATCAAGGCCGCCTTGTCCGAGCAGACGCCGCCGTTACAGCGCGATCCGAATTTCCGGTAGCGCCACTACAGATCGCCCATCCGCAGGTTCTGGATGAGCTGGTCGCGCTTTTCCTTGTCGTTGTCGGTCTTCAGCTTCATCCAGATCGGATAGTGGTCGGAGAGCAGATAGGTGATCGCATCGTCGGTCTCGCCCGGAAAGAGTTGCTGGCCGATGCCCTGCCAGGCCTTGAGCACCCCGCCATGGTTGGTGAAGGAGCGGAAATCGGTGAACTTCGGCAGGAACAGGATGTGGTCGTAATGCTGCGTCTGCTTGACGTTGGTGCGCGCGCCGATCAGCGGTTCCGGGATCTTGAGCCCATGCTGCAGCAGGTCGTCGATCATGCTCTGCCCTTCGGTATTGAAGTCGCCGAACACGATGACGTCGCTGTCCGCAACCTCCGCGCGCTCCGTCTTCTTCTTCACCCACTCGGCAAACCGGGCGATCTCCGCCTGGCGCGCCACGTTGCTGGTGCCCCACCGGATGTGGGCCGAGATCGCGATGAAGTCGAAATTGCCCGAGCAGAACGACGCCATGTAGGGCGGGCGCCAGAACGATTTCTCGGCGAGGTACTCGTCGCCCTCCTTGATCCGCGCGGGATGGACATTGCCGGCGAAGCCGTTGAACTGGACGGCGCGCTTGTCGAAGATGAAGCCGAGGCGCTCCCAGTTGCCGCCCCAGTCGTCGGTCGAATCCGAATACACCGCCTGCCAGTACGGGCCGAGATAGTCGAGCACCTGCCGCACGTCGGCCATGTTCTCGCGCAGCTCGACCAGCGAGATCAGGTCGAACTGTCCGAGAACTTCCGCCACCAGGTGCAGCGCCTTCTTGGGGCGCGGCTTCTTGCCGAACTCGCGGATGTTCCAGGAGGCGACGATCACCGTCTCGTCGAGCTTCGATGACGGCAGCTCGAACTGGTCGATCCCGGTGTTGAGGAGTTGCAGAGCCTGTGCGGTCTCGAGATCGATCTCACCGTGATGCATGGCGGCCCCCATGGCTGGACTGGCAGATGCCCGCGACCCGATCCCCGGGGCATAGACCCGATCCCCGGGCATAAGTGTGGGACCGACATCCCACGGTTGTCCAGTTACAATGAAACAACGCCCTCAGATTGGACGAGCGGGCGGGTTTACTCTGCCCGGCCACTTTGCTAGCTTCCGCGCCGATTTCCGACACCCCAACGTGGTTTCCCCATGAAAATCAACGGCAACTCCATCAAGCCCGGCAACATCATCGAGCATCAGGGCCGGTTGTGGCGCGCGGTCAAGACCCAGCACACTCAGCCCGGCAAGGGCGGCGCCTACCTTCAGGTCGAGCTGAAGGACATCCGCGACGGCACCAAGCTGAACGAGCGCTTCCGCTCCTCCGAGACCGTGGAGCGCGTGCGGCTCGACGAGCACCCCTACCAGTTCCTGTTCTCGTCCGGCGACGAATACACTTTTATGGACCAGAACACCTTCGAGCAGATCGCCCTCAACGCCGACCTGATCGGCGAGCCGGCGGTGTTCCTGCAGGAAGGCATGGTGGTGACGCTCGAGAGTTACGAGGGTTCCCCGATCTCGGTCGAGCTGCCGGAGACTGTCACCATGCGGATCGTCGAGGCCGACGCCGTAGTGAAGGGCCAGACCGCCTCGTCCTCCTACAAGCCGGCGAAGCTGGAGAACGGCGTGCGGGTGATGGTGCCGCCGCACATCGAAACCGGCACGCGCATCGTGGTGAACACCGCCGATTCCACCTATGTCGAGCGCGCGAAAGACTGATCGCGCGCTCCTGCTTTTCTTCTGCTGTTTGAACCTCTGAACTGGAACTCCGATGACGCCGCGCTCGGCCATCCTCAACGTCATGACCAAAGCCGTCGACAAGGCGGCGCGCGCCCTGAAGCGTGATTTCGGCGAGGTCGAGCAGCTTCAGGTCTCGCAGAAGGGCCCCTCGGACTTCGTCTCAAACGCCGATTTGAAGTCGGAGCGTATCCTGCGCGAGGAGCTGTCCAGGGCGCGGCCGACGTTCGGGTTCCTGGCCGAGGAAAGCGGCGCCCAGGCCGGCAGCGATGCCGAGCACCGCTGGCTGATCGATCCGCTGGACGGCACCACCAACTTCCTGCATGGCCTGCCGCACTTCTCCATCTCAGTGGCGCTGGAGAAGGCCGGCGAGATCCTGGCGGGCGTGATCTACGATCCGATCAAGAACGAGATGTTCGTCGCGGAAAAGGGCGGTGGCGCCTTCATGAACGACCGCCGCCTGCGGGTGTCGGCCCGCAAGGCGCTGGGCGACAGCCTGATGGCGACCGGTATCCCGTTCCGCGGCAAGGGCGACCCGGTCGCGTTCGGCCGTCAGCTCGAGTTCGCCATGCGCGAGACCGCGGGCGTGCGGCGCTTCGGCTCCGCTTCGCTCGATCTCGCGTACGTGGCGGCCGGCCGGTACGACGCGTTCTGGGAGGAAGGCCTGGCGGCCTGGGATGTCGCGGCCGGGATCCTGCTGGTGCGGGAGGCCGGCGGCTATGTCTCCGACCTCAAGGGCGGCCAGACCATGCTGCACGGGGCATCGATCCTCGCCACCAACGGCTTGTTGCATGCGCCGATCCAGGGACTCCTCAAACCGCATTGAGCGGACCCGAGAGGCGGATTTTCGCCATATTTCCGGTTGAGAGCTGGAGCACATCTTGGGCCAAAGCCGGGTTGTGAGAGCGTTTTCTAATCGGCTATAGTCCGTCGGCTGCCGCAAAGCGGCTCGGGTGAGGCTGAATTAAATATAAATGTCCAGGGGTTACACGATGAACCGGAACTGGCACAGGCGCGCCAAGGGCGGGCTGCCGATTCTATCGGCGGCGTTGCTGTCGCTCGCCGGTCTCAGTGGCCAAGGCGCGTTTTCAAGCGCGGCCGCCCAGTCCAGCGGGATCATCGTAAACTACGATGCCCTGAACGCACTCGGCGCTCAGCCGGCGCAACCGAACGGCGCAGCCCAGCCGGCCGCGCCCAATTACGCGCCGGGCCCGCCGCCCGCAGGGACGCCGACGAGCGCCCTGACGGTCCTGGGTCCGGACGGACGACCGGTCACGCCCATCAAGCTGAGGAAGCCTGGCTCGTCTTCACAATCGAACAGCCAGGTCGCGGCCCAGACCCCGCCCGGCGAGCCTTCGGACATACCCGCCCAGGTGCCGATGCCGGAACCGACGCCCCCGGCCCCCGCTCCGGGTGAGAATGCCGGCCAGGCACCCGAAGTCCCGGTGGTCGAGACACCCCCGGCCGAGGAGGCCGCCGAAACGCCCGCGCCGGAACAGACCGCGCAGTACGGAGAGCAGCCCGCCCCCGAACAGCCGGCCGAGGAGGAAGCCGCGGAGCAGGCGCCTGAGGAACCGGTCCAAGAGCAGGCCGCGCAGGAACAGCCGGCCGAGACGCCGGAAGCCACCGCAGCTGAAACGCCGCCGGCCGAAGAGCAAGCCGCCGCCGAGACCGAGGAAGAGCAGCCGGTCGAAGAGGCTGCGGCCGAGGCGCCGCCCGAGCCCGACAACACCCAGCCTGCTGCGCCGATCCCGCAGGGCGGCATCCGCATCATCTTCCCGACCGATTTCAACGACGTGCCCGGCGAAGCCACCGCCGCGCTCGATGACCTCGCCGCGCAGATGGCGGCGGACGAGAGCATGCGCATCGAGATCAAGTGCTATGCCAGCGGCACCGCCGACACCGAGAGCAAGGCGCGGCGCAAGTCTTTGCAGCGCTGCATCAACATCCGCCAGTACCTGTTCAAGAAGGACGTGAGGACCACGCGCATGGACGTGCGGGCGCTGGGCCTGAAGTCGGAAGGGCAGCCCGCGGACCGCGTCGACATCGTTCCGGCGAATTCGTGACCGGCGCGGCGGCAGTCTCTCGTCATCACCCAGGACAATCGCAGGCGAGCCGCGCCCGGCTGGTCGCCTTGAACGCCCTCCCCTTGCAGGGCCTGGATCGATGAGCCGCCCGACGACGCAGCTTCTGTGGATGGTGGTCGGGCTGGTGGCGGCCGCCCTCGTGGTGTTCCTGCTGTGGGACCGCATCATCGCTTCGTTCTTGCACAATCCTGCGCTCAACACCGGCATCCTCGTGGTGCTGCTGGTTGGCATCGTGTTCGTGTTCTACCAGGTTGCGCGCCTGACCTCGGACATCAACTGGATCGAGGGTTTCCAGCGCGGCGGTCACACCGGGTCCTTCGCGCACCCGCGGCTGCTGGCGCCGCTGGCTGCGATGGTCAAGGACAAGCAGCACAATCGCCTCAGCCTGTCTGCCACCACGCTCCGTTCGGTCCTGGATGGCATCCAGGCCCGGCTCGACGAGCATCGCGAGATCTCGCGCTATCTCATCACCCTGCTCATCCTGCTCGGCCTCCTCGGCACGTTCTGGGGTCTGCTCGGCACCATCAACGCCGTGACCGCGGCGATCACCGGGCTCGATCTCACCGGCAGCGATCCGGCGGCCTTGTTCGACGACCTGAAGAACAGCCTTCAGGGACCGTTGGCCGGCATGGGCACCGCGTTCTCCGCATCGCTGTTCGGTCTCGCAGGATCCCTGCTGCTGGGCTATCTGGACCTGCAGGCGGGCCAGGCGAACAACCGCTTCTTCGGCGAGGTCGAGGACTGGCTCTCCGGCCAGACCAAGCTCGGCACCGGCGGGGCGATGATCGAGGGCGACCAGCCGGTCCCGGCCTATATCCAGGCGCTGCTGGAGCAGACCGCCGAGAGCCTCGACAACCTGCAGCGGACCATCTCGCGCACGGAATCGGACCGGCTGACGGCGAGCAACAACTTCAAGGTGCTCGCCGACCACATGATCGCCTTGACCGACCAGCTGCGTGCGCAGCAGCAGGTGGTGCAGCGCCTGATGGAGACCCAGAGCGACATGCGCAGCGTGATCGCCAAGCTGGCGGACGTGGCGCAGCATGGCGGCTTCGGCATCGATCCCAACAGCCGCACGCATCTGCGCAACATCGATGCCTTGCTGGCGCGCATGGCCGACGATATCGCCGCCGGCCGGCACAACGCGGTGCAGGAGCTGCGCAGCGAGATCAAACTGCTGACCCGCACCATCGCCGTCGCGGCCGGCATGGAACAGCAGCGCAGCTAAAGGAACCAACCTCCGATGGCTATGCGAAGCCGCCATCGTCAGATCGAAGCGTGGCCCGGCTACGTCGACGTGCTGTCGACGCTGCTGATGGTCATCGTGTTCGTGCTGATGATCTTCGTCATCGGCCAGCTGTTCCTGAGCCAGGCGCTCACCGGGCGCGACGAGGCGCTGGCCAAGCTCAACCGGCAGATCGCGGAGATGGCGGACATCCTGTCCCTGCGCGTGCAGGAGACCAGCCAGCTCAAGGGCCAGGTCGACCAGCTGTCCGGCGCCCTCACCCAGTCGACCGCGGAACGCGACGAGCTGCGCAACCAGCTGGTGGTGGTGATCGGCGAACGCGATACGCTGCAGGCGCAGGTCGGCGATCTGCAGAAGCAGCTGAAGTCGTCCTCCGACCAGGTCGCCGCCCAGGCCGCCCTGACGGAGGAGGCGCAGAAGAAGCTCGAGGAAGCCTACAAGGCGATCGAGGCCGACAAGGAGAAGATCAGCGCGCTGGTGACCGACGTCGCCGCCCTGGAGAGCCTGCGCGACGAGCTGATGAAGAAGATCGGCAACTACGAGACCGAGAAGGAGGAGCTCAGCGCCGAGGCGCAGAAGCGGGTGGAGCTGCTGAACCAGCAGATCCTGGCATTGCGCCAGCAGCTGGCGGACATCGCCGCGGCGCTGGAGATCGCCGAGACCAAGGCCAAGGAGCAGGAGGTCCAGATCGCCGAGCTGGGCAAGAAGCTCAACACCGCCCTTGCGAGCAAGGTGCAGGAGCTGGCGCGCTACCGCTCCGAGTTCTTCGGCCGCCTGCGCGAGATTCTCGGCGACCGCGAGGATATCCAGATCGTCGGCGACCGCTTCGTGTTCCAGTCCGAGGTCTTCTTCGACAGCGGCTCGGCCGAGCTGGGACCCGCGGGCCGCGATCAGCTCGACGTGCTGGCAACCACGCTCATCCTGCTGCTGCCGGATATCCCGCCTGAGATCGACTGGGTGCTGCGCATCGACGGGCACACCGACGACCGCCCGATCAGCTCATCGCAATTCCCCTCCAACTGGGAGCTGTCGACTGCGCGCGCGGTCTCCGTGGTGAAATACCTCGCCACCCGCGGCATTCCCGCCGACCGCCTCGCCGCCGCCGGCTTCAGCGAGTTCCGGCCGATCGACACCAGCGGCACCGAGGAAGGCCGCCGCAAGAACCGCCGCATCGAGATCAAGCTCGATCAGCGGTGACACGGAATGCACGGTCGCATGCCTCGTTCGTAGCATGCCCATTCTCCGCACGGTCATCGGCGGCATTGCCGAGCCGTTGATCGGCTGCTTTGCCGCCGCGTTCCAATCCATCATCGTCATGGGCTGGCATGGCGTCCCGGATTTCGAGGGCGGACGCGGCATGGCGGCCGCCTTCGGGACCGGGCCCCTTGGTTCCGGTTTCCCGACGGCAGGGATCGCATCTTCCGCCTGCGCCTCGCCGACAAGCCCGACCCCGAGGACGGCTGGAGCGACCGGCATGCGGTCGGCTTCGTCGGCCGTTCTGGCCAGTCGCAGACCGTGAGGCCGAGCCCCGAGGATTCGCTGGAGCTTCGCGATCGCGTGCGGGTCTGGGCAGCGAATAGAGAGGGCGGCGGCCGATGATGGCCGCCGCCCAGGGGAGTTCAGTTACTTACTGACGCGCAGCTTGGACAGCGCGTCCGCGACTTCGTTGAATTTTTCGATGAGTTCCTGACCGTCAGCCGCATGGAAATAGTACGGTTCCAGGCTCGCGCAGTCCTGCAGCAGTTCTTTGGAATGCTGCGCAACGCCAGCGCCCACACTGATCGTGTAGATCTTGATGCCCTCGTCCTCCATTGCCTGGCAGATCTGGGTGAACCGAGAGTCAAGTTCCGCTTCCGCGTCTTCCTCAACATCCGTCCCGAGGTATTCGTCATTGAGCCTGCCATATGCGACATAGGTACTGTCCGCGGGCATATCATTGTCACCGTCCGTCATGAAGACGATAACCTTGTCCATCAGCGGCTCATCGTAGGGAAGCGGCAGATTGTTGGCGTCCATGTCTCCGCCCCATTCGCCCTGCCATCTGGGCGACAACATCCGCCATCCCCAAGCGGCGCCGGTGGGCAGCATCGTGTATCCAGCCACGTTCAGGTTGTCGATGGCCGTATCCAGCGTGTCTTTGTCGTTGGTCATCGGCGTGACCACTGATGGCGGGCAACCCTTGTTGGCTGAGCGGGAGGAATTGACCTGAAATGCGCCCGACGAGCTGCGCCAGTCGTTGCCGCTGCCGTTGTCCGGCGCGAAGTATACCGGGAAGCCTGCGTCCGAAGGCGGTGTGTCGGTGACATCCTCGCCGCCCGCATGCCGCGCCTCGACGCAGCCGCCCCACGCGTGCTGGAAATACCAGCCCGCTTTGCTGGAGAACATCCAGTCGTCGACCAGGGTCAGCGGCCATGTACGGGTGCTGACGTTCGGACCTTGGGTCGGGCAGTAACGCGGATTCTCGCCTGCGTTATGGGTATGCGTCCAGTTCGCATGAGTCCACCCAATGCAATTGTCCTGCGCCGAGCGCGTGTCCCAGTTGGACAGCCATCCCGTGCGGTCGGTGCCAATGTTGACAGCTTGCGAGAACGGCACGATGCCGATAAACAGATCATCGATGTTGTTTTCGCTGGCGTCGCCCAGCATTTTCTCGACGAGATTCTTGGCCCCGGTCCTCATCGCGTCGCGCTTGGCGCAGTCGGGTTGGCACATGGAACCCGTCACGTCGAGGACCAGCACGATCTCGAGGCCGGTCATTTCGCGCGTGATCTCGGTGCGCGCGGCGACGTTCATGGAGTCATGACCGAAGATCTTCATGAAGGTCGTCGGCAGGCTGGCGCGCGCTTCCAGCGTTACCAGCCTGTCGTCGTCGGACACCTCCAGGTCGAAGTCTTCATAGGTGATCGTCGCATCGATCGTTTGGCCGGCAAAGTTCTGCTGAAGGTACTTCCAGCCCTCATCCTTCAACGTCGTTTGGTTCAGGGTTTGACTGACGACTGCGCCCGCGGCCAAGCCGGCCGAGTCCAATGCGGCTTGCAGCTTCGACTGTGCCACCTGCCCTCGTCCGACATCGACGGCCACCGCCACCGCGCCGACAAGCATGATTGCGCAGACGCCGACGAGAGGCGCGACCGCACCGCTGTCACACAACCAAAGCTTTCGTAGGTACCTGCCGATGCAGAGCTTTTTCATGGGCTCACCCTATGAGTTTAGTAGCGTTCGCACGGGCTCAACAGCCGGGATCGGCCGTTAGCAGCCCCAGACGCGGTTTGAAGATTGCGCGCCGATAGACCGCGCCTTTGTCGAACAAGACGCCGGGCGCGATCGGCTCATACTCATAAAAGACCTCGGCGACGATGATGTTGTCCTTCTCATTCAAGGTGAAGCCCGCAGGCAACGTCGCATCTGCGCCCTCCACCCCGAACTTGCTGGTGCCGCTGTATGTGCCGTATGGGCACTGCCAGTTCACCTTCGCGGCGTCATCTCCTTGCTCCCAATACACCGAGCTGATGATCACCTTGCCTTTGTCGGCGCCGAACGGAAACGGATCCATGATCTTGTCGACAGCGCCGGTCAGCTTCCCCAGATCCCCGCTGGTCACCGCCGTGGACTGGGCAATCACGTCGGACAGAGTGACAGCCAGCTTCTCCGCTTTCTGCGTCGACCAGATCTTGAAGGTGACCTCAAGGCTTCCGATCAGCAGCGCGACCAGCATCGGCAGCATCAGCGCGAACTCGATCGCCGCCACACCGCTTGCATCCCGCCACAGCTTTCGAAGATGGTTCAGCATGGCTGCGCCTCTCAATAGGGCTCGTTCTTCACGACTGAATAGGCACTCAGATTGATGATGCCGCCGTCGCCAAGGATGTTGCCGATCAACGGAGTAATGACCTGCCAGGGATAGCTGATCCTGTAGACGACGATGTCTCCGGCGGAGCCGACGCCGTCGCTGCCATCGCGGAACCCGTCACCGTCGACATCGGTCCACTCGCCCGCATCGTCCGTATCGCCGTCGTCGTTCTTGTCTTCGAACAGGTCAGGATTGGTGAGGCTTTCGAAATCGTTGTAGACCTCGTTCGTGATCGCGATCTTCTCCATGTCGATCAGCGGGCCGACGCGACGCTCAACCTCGTCGAGGATGGTCTGTTCCTGGGTTTCCGCTTCCTCGTCCACATAGCCGGTCTTGCCGAGGCGCGACGAAAGATTGGTCGCCGCTTCCAGCGAGTTGCCGACTGTCATCGCCATCGCGAACTCGATGATGCCCAGCATGAGATAGACGACCGGAAGCGCGATGAAGGCGAACTCGATCGCCGTCGTGCCGGAATCCTCGCGCCCCAGCCGGCGCAAGATGAAACGGCCACCACGCGCGCGCGCTTGATGGCTTGGTTGCGAATCCTGTCCTTTGGTACGGTACTTCTGCATTGCCATGTTTCCCGAACCGCCGATTTCAGATGCCCGAGATCCGGGGCCATGCGTGCGCACGGTCCGGATCGGTAAAATTTTAGTTTTATTTTTCTTCTTAGGTACTTAGCGCATCCATTTCTGCGCTGAGGGTCTTAAGGAAGGATTAATCGCGGATGAACGCGCACGGCATTCGCTACATCGCGATGTGCGGTTCTTCGGGAATGGCGCGAGGTGTGGTTAAGCCTCGCCGATGAATTCGTTAGCCGCGCTACTTCGGCATCTCGGAGCGCAAGCTGATCGTCGTGGTCGCCATGAAAGAGGAGATGGGGAACAGGAACGCGTAGGTCGCCTGAGCTGTCACTTCGAGTGTCGAGGAGGTCGGCAGCGCCTCGACAGCGAGTCCCACGGCGCTGATATGGGCAAGCGTCTCCTTGACCCGCGTTTCGACGTCTTCGGGCGTCATTTCCTGCACGACGCCGGCGCGGATGGCATCGTCGATGGCGTACTGCATCGTGTTGAGCGTCCACATATAGCGGCCGACATCCACGATGCCGAGCAGCAGCGCGAAGAATGCCGGCGCGATCATCGCGAACTCGACCGCAGCCGCGCCGCGCTGGTCGCGGCAGAGCCGGGATAGTCGCCGGCGGACAGCAAGCATCATCCGACCCTCACGGAATTGGTGAGCTTGAGAGTGGAGGGATTGGAGAATCCGGGCATGCCGAGCAGCCACTGGTGGTCCTGCTGCAGAATGATCTCGATGTAGACCGAGTCGACGTTGGCCGCGTCGCAATCTTCGATCGCTTCGCCCTGATCGTCATAGCAGATCTTGGTAGCCGAGACGGTCGCTGGCGGGCTGGACGGCAGGTCTGTGGAAGCGGTCACGGCGGTCTCCACGGCCTCCTCGGTGCCGCCTTTCAGCGCTTCCTGGATTCCGGCGCGCACGGCGCCCTCCATCTGGCTGCGATGTTGAGCCGCCAATCCGAGATCGGTGGCGCCGATCAGCATCAGAATGAGGAAGCTCGCCACCGCGCCGAACTCGATCGCGGCAACACCATCCTCGTTGGCCAGCAGGCGCCTGGAAAATCGTTCGAGTGCGATCAGTCTGTGCATGGGTCTACTCCGCGAGTACGGGCGGATATATTGTCGGCGTGCCCCAGCCGTAACCGCAGTCGGTGTTGAGGCCGGAGGTGCCGGTGAAACTGATCATGTAGGCGACGATGCGCGTGCAGGTGCCGGTGGTACCGTTGCCGCCCTTGTACGTCAGCATCTGCCGCGGGATGTAGATCGCCCCCGTGATCGCCATGGTCGAGCCGCCATTGAACTTGTTGGGCGAGCCGCTATTGATGACGGGCGCGTTCCGGTCCTGGAAGAAGGCGATGCCCATATACTCGCCTTCGGTTGTCCCGATGATGTTGACGTCGGCGCCGCCATTGATCGTAACCGTGGCATAGTCAGTGCCGCTTCCGGTCAGGAAAATCGTGACGCCCTCGGCATCGGTCGTGACGTGCGCTTGCGACCCGACGTCGAAGACCCCGCCGACGATGACATACTCTCCCGCCTGCAGGTGCGCGGTGCCCAGGATCTTCAGGCCGTTGCAGTACCGCCCAGGCGAGAGCGTCACTGATTGACTGGCGCCGACTTGCACGCCGTTGTAGTCGCAGCCGCTGCCCGTGGGCACGTCCAAGTTGCCATACGGATCGTCCGCCGGATCGACGCCGGTGTTGACGTCGCCAAAGTCCAGGGTCGCATTGTTGCTCTGGTCGATACCACCGACGACGTCGGCATAGGTCGCGCCGACCACCGAAGCGCCGGTGGCCGTCATCGCACCGTCGGCATCGTCCGAATTGACGATGATTCCGCAGTTTTTCAGAAGCACGTCCGCCGTGCCGCCGAAGAACATTGCTGCTTCGTCGTGTGGCGACAATGCCATGACGCAGTAGACATTCACGACCTTGACGGTCGCAACGCTGCGAACTTTGATGTCGACCTCGTTCTCCAGGAAAAAGGAACTCAGCATCGTCGCGCGCTTCTTCGCCACGACCGTTTCGACGGCGTCTTCGTCGCCGGCGTTTTCTCCGGCCAATGGCGGACGGTTGACCGTGACCGTCACACCGGCGACCAGGTCCTCGAAGCCGTTCAGCTTCGAGTCTTTCTTGGCCGCCGACTGGACGGCCGAGAGAGCTACGTTTTGGTCCTTGTAGATCTTGAACGCGCCGCCCATTGCCGCAGCGTCTGAGGCAGTTTGCATGGCGCGTCGCTCGGAGTACCACATGCCGACCTCGGTCCCGAGTCCGACGAAACCGATCAGCACGACTGAGACCAGCGCGGTCGCGATGGCGGTGGCGCCGCGCTGATCGCGCGCAATGCGCCGCAGCAGTCCGACGCAAGCGCTGTAACCCGCTGCGATCATGCGAGCGTTGTGCGTGGCTTCAGATGCTCTTGGCTTGCCGAATTTGAACATCGCGCATCACGAGCATTGTCAACTGATGCGGCGATGGTAGTGACGCGTAGCTGAACGTCAGCTGAACCAAGCGGTCTACAATTTTATCTAAGTCATTATTTTACCAGAGTATTTTAGGGACTTTTTAACCGTGATTGGCACGTGGCTGATCGAATTGCAGCGCAGCCAGATA
>DATFDU010000064.1:0-16480 GCA_035251915.1 Dongiaceae bacterium
GCTGAAATGCCGCCATCCCGCCGCCTTCGCCTGCGCCATCCTGAACGCGCAGCCGATGGGCTTCTATGCGCCGGCGCAGCTGGTGCGTGACGCGCGGGAACATGGGGTCGAGGTGCGGCCGGTCGACGTCAATGTCAGCGAGTGGGACAACACGCTGGAGCGCGCCCATGACGGCAGCCTGGCGCTGCGCCTCGGTTTCCGCGAGATCGCAGGCTGCCGGCAGCAGGATGCGGCGCAGCTGGTCAGCGCGCGCGGTGCCGGCTATTGCACGCTGCATGAGCTGTGGCGCAAGAGCGGCCTCGGCCCTGCGGCGCTGGAAACCCTCGCCAAGGCCGATGCCTTCGGCTCGCTGTTCATCGATCGCCGGCGCGCCTTGTGGCAGATCCATGCCTTGGACGACGGGCAGATGCCGTTGTTCGATCCCGACGAAGCCTCTCCCGCCGCGCGGGAATGGCCGTCCCATATTCCGGCGGAGGACCTTTCGGCGCCGCTGCCCGCGATGAGCCTGGGCGAGCAGGTGATCGAGGATTACCACGCCATCGGCATGTCGCTGCGCGCCCATCCGGTCGGGCTGCTGCGCACGCCGCTGGACCGGTTCGGCGTCACGCCCAACAGGTTCCTCGCCACCGCCAAGGACGGCCAGCGGATCAAGGTGGCCGGCATCGTGCTGGTGCGCCAGCGGCCCGGCACCGCCAGCGGCGTCATCTTCATGACCCTCGAGGACGAGGACGGCATCGCCAACATCGTGGTCTGGCCCAAGGTGTTCGAGACCTACCGCCGCATCGTGCTCGGCGGCCGGATGGTCATGATCGAAGGCAAGCTGCAGCGCGAGGGCATCGTCGTCCATGTCGTCGCCGACCGCGTGATGGACCTGACGCCGCTGCTGCACACCCTCAACGAGGAGAAGCCTGACATCAGCCGCGTCATTGCCCGCGCCGACGAGGTGAAACGCGCAACCACCGGCGACCAGCGCCTGCTCCGCCTGCGCAGCCGGGATTTCCACTGATTGACACGGACTAGCAAAACCATGCCAACCCTGACTCGCAATCGTCTCGGCGGAGTTCTAGGATTGATGACCGGGGGGAAGCGCAATGGACCGTCGCCTCGCCGCCATACTAGCCGCCGACGTAGTCGGCTACAGCCGCCTCATTCAGCAGGATGAGGCCGGGACGCTCGCGGCCCTGAAGCAACGTCGCCGAGAGATTTTGACTCCCCTCATCGCCCAGCACCGCGGCCGCATTGTAAAGGTGATGGGCGACGGCGTTCTTGTCGAGTTCGCCAGCGCGGTGAATGCTGTCGCGTGTGGCGCCGAGCTGCAGGAGAAGATGGCGGAAGCGAACGACGGCGTCGCTGAGGATCGGCGCATTATTCTACGCATCGGCATCAATCTGGGCGACGTGGTGGTCGAGGGTGGAGATATCTATGGTGATGGCGTGAACGTCGCTGCGCGGCTGGAGGAACTGGCCGAGCCTGGCAGTCTTGTTATCTCAAGCAAGGTACATGAAGAAGTCGTGCGCAAGCTCGTACTCGCTTTCGATGACCTCGGCGAGCAACCGCTCAAGAACATT
This sequence comes from Dongiaceae bacterium, assembly GCA_035251915.1. GTDB lineage: Bacteria > Pseudomonadota > Alphaproteobacteria > Dongiales > Dongiaceae > Dongia_A. The sequence goes on from DATFDU010000064.1 coordinate 1,569, forward strand.
GCGACGCCGATCCGGATCTACCGTGTTTCTGCGCAGCGCGAACGGGCGTCGATTTCCCCTCTTCTTCCGTTACCCACCAAGCCCTCGATTGCCGTGCTGCCTTTTACGAATATGAGTGTCGATGCGGAACAGGAATTCTTCGTCGACGGACTGACCGAAGATCTCATCACTGAACTATCCAAGGCACCCAACCTTTTCGTCATTGCCCGGCACTCCTCCTTCACGTTCAAGGGGAAGTCAGCGGATGTGCGCCGCGTCGCCCAGGAACTGGGCGTGCGCTACATCCTTGAGGGAAGCGCCCGACGCGCGGCGGGGCGCATTCGCATCAACGCTCAGCTGATCGATGCGCGCGAGGGCGGCGGCCATCTCTGGGCCGAGCGGTTTGACCGCGAACTGGCCGATGTCTTTGCCGTCCAGGATGAGGTCGTCACCCGCATTGTAGAAGCCCTGCTTGGCAAGCTCGCCGCCAGCAAGCTGCCGGGTCGGAAACCGCCGAAAAGTGTCGAAGCCTATGATCTCTTCGTCCGCGGACGATTCTTGTGGCAGCGAGGTATGGTGGAGGAAGGTATGGAATCCCGCCGGTCGTTCGAGCAGGCTATCGCCATCGACCCGGACTATGCGGAGGCACACGCCTTCTTGGCCTGGACTCACTGGATGGGCTGGGTCAACTGGTTCGAGCCCGAGGATCCGCATCGCCGGCTATCGCTGGAGATCGCTGAGCGCGCCGTCACGCTCGATCCCGATGACGGGTTTGCCCATCTGGTGCTCGGCTGGGTGCTGGAATACGAACGCAAGTATGACGAATCCGCGGCTCAACTCGAGATGGCGCTGCGGATCGATCCGAACAACGCGGATATCCACGCGGCACGAACGGATCTTCTTGTCATGGATGGCCGACCTCTGGAGGCAATTGAAAGCATAGCTCGCGCCATGCGACTGAACCCACGTTCCCCGGCATGGTACTATTGGCTTAAGGGTGAAGCGGAATATGCGGCTCGCGATTATATAGGTGCCATCAGCACGCTGCGCCACGAAGCGACCTACGGTACCCCATCGCGTTCGATTCTGGCCGCGGCGCTGGCACAGCTCGGACGCATTGAAGAAGCCCGCGTCGAGGGTCGTCTGTTCATGGCGGATAATCCAGACTTCCGAATCGAAGCGTTCCTCGATACTCAACCATTCCGCAATCGGGCCGACCGTGAGCATTTCGCTGAAGGCTACCGCAGGGCGGGGGTCCCGGAGTGATCGTTATCAGCTCTTGGTACTCCACGGAAATAGCGCTGCATCTGGGTTCCGTCTGCTAAAGGCCCCAAATCCGACATCCGCGAAGCTCTGCCCACTCGACCATAAATCGCCGTACCTTGTTTCATGTGTAGTGGCGAAGTCGAAGATTCAGCGCATGGTGGAGCGATCCACGATAAAGACAAGCCTTACCATGACATGAGGTGAGAACGTCCGTTATGTTGCGCGAGACTCTATCCCGGGATCACATCATGGACCAATCGCGCATCGCGCAGGCCGCGGATTTCCTCTGGCGGACCCGCATCGAGCAGCGGCGGATCGAGGCGCTGTCCGATCATCTGCGCCCGCACTCCCTCGCCGAGGGCTATGCGATTCAGGACGCGATGGTCGCCAGCGCCGCGCAGCCGGTCGCCGGCTGGAAGATCGCGGCCACCAGCAAGGCCGGACAGGCACATATCGGCGTGACGGAGCCGCTCGCCGGCCGGCTGTTCAAGAATTTCATCCTGGAGGACGGCGCACGCCTGCCGGCCGCGCCGCTGCACATGAAGGTGATGGAGGCGGAGTTTGCCTTCCGCATGGCGCGCGACCTTCTGCCGCGCCCCGCTGCCTACGAGCAGGCCGAAGTCTGCGACGCGGTGGCAGCCATGCACCTCGCGATCGAGGTGCCCGACGCACGGTTCGAGCGCTTCGCCGAGATCGGGCCGGCGCAGATCGCGGCCGATGACGCCTTCGCTTCCTGGTTCCTGCTCGGCCAGCAAGTCCCTGATTGGCAACGTCTCGATCTTCCCGCGCAACGCGTGCGCGCGGTCAACAACGGCAAAGTCGCCGCCGAAGGCGTCGGCGCCAACGCGCTCGGCGATCCGCGTATCGCGCTCACCTGGCTCGCCAACCACCTGTCGCAGCGCGGCATCGGCCTCAAGGTCGGCGATATCGTCACGACCGGCACCTGCACCACGCCGCCCGCCATCGCGCCCGGCGATCGGGTGGTGGCCGAGTTCATCGGCCTCGGCCAAGTCAGGGTTGCCTTCAATTAGCCTCAATCTGTTGGGATCGTTCGAGAGTCGGCGCTGGACATAGGGCTTTTCTTGGCTAGTCTGGCCGCCGCGTTTCGAAGGCCGCGGGGCGGCCGATCCCTCAAACAGAGCGGGCTTCAGACTTCATGCGGCGCATCCTGTCGGCTCTCTTCGGCATCCTGATTGTCGCCTGGATCGCGCCTGCTCTCGCGCAGGACACCGCGCCCGAAAAGCTGCAGGGCTGGGAGGCCGCACTCACCAAGATCGAGCAACAGCTGGTCGCGAACCCCGACCTGCCGGCCGATCGCTACCGCGAAATCCTGCAGACCGTCCAGGCGCTGGTGACGGCGGCCAATGCACTGGGCGCCGCCGAGCAGCAGCAGACCGCGCCGTTGCACGCCCAGCTCAACCAGCTCGGTGCGCCGCCCGCCGATGGCGCGCCGCCGGAAGATCCGGACATCGCCGCGACGCGGGCGCGCCTGTCGGAGGAGATCGGCAAGTCGCAGGCCCGCGTCAAGCGCGCGGAGCTGGTGATCACCCGCGTGCAGGCGATCGAGAATGCCATCGGCCGCCGCGAGCAGGAGATCACCCAGCGCAAGCTGGCGGTCCAAGGCCCGATGCCCTGGTCGATCGCGACCTGGCAGGCCGCCCTGTCGGAAGACGACGTGATCTATAAGAAGATCCAACCATCCGCCGCAGAATGGTGGCGCAACCTGCAGATCGCGAAGATGGGCTGGGTGGCGATCGGCATCGGCATTGGGATCATCATTCTCGCCGGCATTCTCGCATTTCCGGTTCGGCGCTGGGTGCTTGCGAAGTGGGGACCGCGCCCCGAAATGGATGCGCCGAGCTACGGGCATCGCATCATCGCTGCCGTCGCGAGCACCATCGCCCTCATCCTTCTGCCGACACTGGCCGTCGCGGCGCTCTACATCGTGTTCGTGGTCACGCTGCCGCCGGAGTTCGACTCGGCCTTCCCGATCTTCGTGTGGGCGAGCGGCGGCAGCCTGGTGCTGTTCTTCGTTGTTTCCGGACTGGCGGTTGCGTCCTTGTCCCCGGAGCTGCCGGCCTGGCGCATCGTGCCGGTGCCAATGAAGGCTGCCGCCAAGCTCGGGCACAAGGTCGTCACCGGCGCCGGCCTTCTGCTGCTGGTCAGCATTGCGGCCAATGCCGTTTCCAGCCCGACCAAGCTGCAGCCGTCGGAGAACTTCGGGTCGATCCTGGCGCTGGTCGCCAGCATCATCACCGTCAGCGTGTTCCTGCCCTGCCTGCGCGCCAAATACTGGATCAGCGACACGCATTTCAGGTCTCGCCTGTCCTGGATCGTGCGGACGCTGTCCGCCCTGATCATGGTGAGCGCTCTGGCCGCCGCCCTCGTCGGCTACTCGTCGCTCGCCGGCGACCTGCTCTCCGCGCTGTTCCGGTCTGCGCTGCTGATCGGCGGCGCGCTGCTGCTGCGCGAAGTGGTCGGCGAAGGCATCCGCGCCTTCATGACTCCGGGCCGGCGGTTCTACGACCGGCTGTCGCGCACCACCGGCCTCTCGCCCGAGACCGGGCGGCGCCTGACATTCTGGATGCGCCTTGCCGCCGACGTCATCCTGTGGCCGCCCGTCATCTACGGCGTGCTGCTGGCGTGCAAGATCTCGCCGACCCTGCTGAACGCCTGGCTGGTCCGCTTCTTTACTGGAATCCAGCTTGGCGACATCAACTTGTCGCTGGTCGACGTGGCGATCGCCATCCTCACCGTCGTGCTTGGCCTGCTGGTGGTCGGGGGGCTGAAGCGCTGGCTCCGCGAGCGGGTGATGCCGAACACCGAGCTCGATCTCGGCATGCAGAACTCGATCTCGACCGGCGTCGGCTATTTCGGCGGCCTGATCGTGATCATGATCGCGATCATGGTGCTTGGCATCGACTTCTCCTCGATCGCCCTGGTCGCCGGCGCGCTGTCGGTCGGCATCGGCTTCGGGCTGCGCACGGTGGTGGAGAACTTCGTCGCCGGCCTGCTGCTGCTGATCGAGCGCCCGATCAAGACCGGCGACTGGATCGTGGTGAGCAACACCGAAGGGATCGTGAAGAGCATCTCGGTGCGCTCGACCGAGATCGAGACCTTCGACCGCGCCTCGGTGATCGTGCCCAACTCGGCGCTGGTCGCGAGCCCGGTCACCAACTGGACCCACAAGAACCGGATCGCCCGCGTGATCGTGAAGCTGAGCGTGCCGCCGAGCTCGGACGCGCGACAGATCGAGCGCACCCTGATCGCCTGCGCCGGTGAGGCCGAGCATGTCATGAAGCATCCCGCACCCAGCGTCATCTTCCGCGCCATCGGCGAGGACAAGCTGGACTTCGAGCTGCGCTGCTTTGTGGCCGATACCGACTACTATCTGCCGACGCTCAGCGCGTTGAACTTCGCAATCGATGCCGCCATGCGGCAGGAGCGCATCCGGCCGGTCGGCACGCCCACCGTCAGCCTCCAGCCGGCCCTGGAGGAGTTTGCCCGCCACGCGATCGAAACGGCCTGACGGTCTGCCCTCAATAGATTCTTAACCATTTCTGGTCTCGGATAGCGCCATTCCAAGATTTGGAGCCGGGACATGACCAAGAAGACGGGGCGTATTCTCATCGTCGATGACGAGCCCCGGGATGTCGCGACCATCGAACGTGCCGGCACCGCGCTTTCGCTCGAAGTGGCGACGCTCGATCATACCAAGGCATTCGAGCGTTTGGTCACCGACTGGAAGCCCGATATCGTCGTGCTCGATATCGGCATCCCAGACCGCGACGGCTATGCCCTGCTCAGCGTTCTCGGCGCGCTCAAGTTCAAGGGCGACGTCATCATGATCAGCGGCGTATCCCAGCAGGACCTCGATACCGCCGCCCAGGCCGGCAAGATGCGCGGTCTCCACATCATCGGCACTGCCCGCAAGCCGGTCGCCTATGACGCCATCCACGCGGTGATCGCCAAGGCCGAAGCGGCGGAGTAGCCGCCCGCCACCCCAGGATTTCCGGCAAATCGGCCCTTCCGGGCCGCTCCGGACGCGCTATGATGACGGCGCCGGGGATGCCGCACATATTTTTGACTTTGCTCCCGAGCGGATCCTCCAGAGGGCTCCATGGCCGACGACCGGTTCGCTTCCGTTGCGGACGCTCTGCTGCGCATACAAAGTGCGCGGTCGCTGGACGAGGCTGTGCGGATCGCACGGGATGCGGCGCAACGGAACGCGCAGCTCCTGGGCGGCTTCGACGGCGATGCGCCGTTCCGCTACCTGTTCGACCAGAACCCGACGCCGATGTGGGTTTATGAGCTGGGCTCGCTCGCCTTTCTCGAAGTCAACCAGGCGGCGATCCGGAACTATGGCTACACGCGCGGCGAATTCCTCGGCATGCGCATCACCGACATTCGACCTGCGGAAGACGTGCCGAAACTATTGGACCTGACGACGAACCGGCCACCGGGGCTTCGCCATGTCGGCAAGTGGCGTCATCGCCTCAAATCGGGCGCGGTGATCGATGTGGACGTCAGTTCCTCCACCATCGAATTCGGCGGGCGACCCGCCGTGCTGGTGGTGGCACGCGATATCACCCAGCAGGCGCAGGTCGAGGCGAAGCTGCGCGAGGTCGAGGGGCGGTTCCAGGCGCTCATCCAGAACGCGCCGTTCGTCACGTACGTGAAGGACACGGCGGGGCGCTACGTCTTCTACAACCGCGAGTCGGAGCGGGTCTTCCGCATCGGATCCGGCCAGCACATCGGAAAGACCATCCGCGACGTCACGCCTCCCGACTTTGCCGCCATCGTTGCCGAAATGGATCGCAAAGTGGTGGCGACCGGCGAGCCGATGGTCAGGGAACTGCGCTTCCCGCGCGAGGTGGAGTACGAATGGGCCCTGGTCATCAAGTTCCCAATTCGCGACGAGAGCGGGAAGGTCGTTGCCATCGGCGGCTTCGACATCGACACTACCAAGCAGAAGCGCGCGGAACTCGCGCTTGCGAGCAGCGAGGCGCAGCGCCAGGCGACCGAGCAGCGGTTCCGCCGCATCTTCGACCTGGTCCAGGAAGGCATCTGGATCCACGTCGACGGCATGATCCAGTTCGCCAATCCCGCTGCTGCACGACTGTTCGGCGCGAAGAGTCCGGAACAGCTGATCGGCATGCCAATCTTCGAATTTATCCATCCGGACGATCGCGAGCGCGCCATCGAACGGACCAAGAGTCTGAAGGCCACGTTGCAGCCCCTACCCCTCACGGAAATGCGCCTGGTGGGGCTTGACGGAAGGACCCGGATCGGAGAACTGCAGGCCGCGCCCTTCGTGCAGAACGGCGTGCTGCACGTGATTTCCTCGGGCCGGGATGTGACGGCCCAGCGCGACGCGGAATCGCGCCTGCACCAGGCCCAGAAGATGGACGCCGTGGGCCAGCTGACCGGCGGCGTAGCGCACGACTTCAACAACCTGCTGACCGTCATTATCGGCGCGCTCGACCTCGACCCGCAGCGCTTGCCGGCAGAGATGCGGCCGGCGATCGAGCAGGCGCTGCGCGCGGCGGAGCGCGGCGCCGCCCTCACCCACCGGCTGCTCGCGTTCTCCAGGCAGCAGATGCTGGTCACGCGCAGCGTCGATTTCAACCGCCTGGTCGGCGACATGGACGAGCTCCTGCGCCGCACCCTGGGCGAGCATGTGGAGATCGAGTTGCGGCTGGCCAGCGACCTGTGGCCGGCGCTGGCGGACAGCGGACAGGTGGAGAACTCCCTGCTCAACCTCGCGATCAACGCCCGCGATGCGATGCCCGAGGGCGGCAAGCTCACGATCGAGACTGGCAATGTGCATCTGGACGATGACTACGCGAGCAACAACGCGGAAGTGGCGCCGGGTGACTATGTCATGATGGCGGTGACCGACACCGGCACCGGCATGCCGGAGGACGTGCTCGCGCACGTGTTCGAGCCGTTCTTCACCACCAAGGAGGTCGGCAAGGGCACCGGCCTCGGCCTCAGCATGATCTACGGCTTTGCCAAGCAATCCGGCGGCCATGCGAAGATCTACAGCGAGGTCGGCCATGGCACCACCGTCCGGCTCTACCTCCCCCGCCTCACCACCGAGTCGAAACCGGAAGCTGCGGCGGTTGCCCCGCCGCGCAAGGGCGGTGGCGAAACCATCCTGGTGGTCGAGGACAATCCCGATGTCCGCCGTCTGGTGGTGCGGCAGCTGCGCGATCTCGGCTACGAGGTGATCGAGGCGGCGAATGGGCCGCAGGCGCTGCAGATCCTGGACGGTGGCGCGTCGATCGATCTCCTGTTCACCGACGTGGTGATGCCTGGCGGCATGACCGGCCGGCAGCTGGCCGAGGCAGCCAAGACGCGGCGTCCGGACCTGAAGACGTTGTTCACGTCGGGCTATACTGAGGATTCCATCCTGCGGCTGGGGAAGCTCGATCCTGGCGTTCGCCTGCTGTCGAAACCCTACCGCAAGTACGAACTCGCGACGCGTGTCAGAGAGGCACTGGACGGATAGGCTGCCACCGAAAGAATTCGGCGGCGAGACCCCCGGGACCGGGGCCTCGCCGCCACCGACCAACGAAAGTGGGGACGGATCGCTGGTCTAGTTGCTGAATGCTGACAGGCAAGTCGCAGACGCTTCAGGGAACGCAAACCTCCTCAGGCGAACAGAATGAGCAGCAGGCTCACCACAGCGGCGACGAGCAATCCGCTGCCGACCACGTTGTGGTGGCCAGTGTTCTCGCTCAGAAAATCCCGATACGAATTCAATTCCCACACGGGTGCGTCTCCTGTTTCACACATCGCTCCGCGCGCATTGGCCGGCGAGTCTCGCCGTGCATTTGGCGCGATGCTGTGCCAGGTCTGTGAAGGATGCCGCATACGCCGGCTCCTCCTCCTGGCGCGCGGTCAGCCCCGACGCAGCGCGACGCGTGACCGCCCGGAAGCGGTCGAATTCCGATTGCATGATCGCCACCCGGGCGAGCGCCCGGTCGGCCATGGCTTTGATCGCGTCAGGCAGCCCTGGCGATTGGTCCGCCGCGAGGATCGATAAGGCGGAACCGGCCCCCTCCAGCGCTGCCTGACGCGTCGCCTCGCACACCCGATCGGCCAGCCGAGCCACGCCAAGCCGTGTCTCGGCGACCGCTGGCAGCGATAGTTCCTGTGCTCGCATCTGGGACATGACGTCTCCGCCGATGTGCCAAAAATCCAAAGGGTGTGTTGGCGCGTGACAGGACGGATTCTGAGGAAATGGCCCGATTCCTCATCCCCCAATTGGGGGAACGCGGGCTGTTTCCCGGAAACCCTGGGTTTCCACCAATCTGGTGTGACAGGCGGGACCGTGCGGCGGCAGTCGCTGCCAAGCACCAGAAATCGCTGGCAATTCGCCGATGTAGCCGCCAGTGTGGTGCGCGTTACACGATTGATTCTAGAGCAATTTTCCATCCGACCTCAAGAAATCGGCGCAAGACGGCGGCGGATCGGTCGTCTATCCTCGAAGAATCGATCGAGCGTGTGGGGACATATTCAGCGTTCAACCCAGGAGGTTGCTTGGGCTCCGGGACCGTGCCCAAGTTTGAGGACATCGTCGACAAGATCTACGCGGCAGTAGACGAACGCATCCTCTGGAATGACGTCGCGCGCGATATTGCGCACGCGGCGGGGGCGGTTTCGTGCTCGCTCCAGGTGCGCAGCGGCGGCAAAGCCAAGATCGTCGGCGCCGCCGGCTACAAGGAATTCGACCCCAAGCTCTATGAGCAGGAATACGCCCGGCAGGATGTCCGCGCGCAGGTTCTGATGGGCCTCCCCGCCGACGAAGTCCACCTGCTGCATCACTACATGCCGCAGGACCGCTTCGTCCACTCGACCTACTACAACGAGTTCTTCCGGCGAATCACCGAGGGATACTGGAGCGCTGCCACGTGGATCACGCTGGATCGCGGCGCCGGCCTTGGGCTCGGCATCGGCATTCACCGCTCGCGCCGCGCCGATCCGGAAGACAGCGCGCAGCTCGAGATCCTCAGTTCCCTCAGCCCGCATCTGCGGCGCGCCGGGCGCCTCCACATCAAGCTGAACGACGTCAAGACACGCATCGGTCAGCTGTCAGATGCGCTCGACCACTTCCGGCAGCCGGCCATCCTGGCGAGCGCCGAAGGACACCTGGTGATCGCGAACGAGGCCGCCAGCCGGCTGTTCGATCCGACCCGCATCCTCGGCATCGATCCCACCGGCAAGATCGTCACTTGCTCGCCCAAGGCGACGCGGGAACTGTGGCAAGCGCTGGAAGCAGCGTCACGTCCCGCCCCGCAGGCCGGCGCGCAGCAGGCGCGCGATATCATCGTCAACGGCAACGACCAGACGCCGCTGCTTGCGCTCAGCGTCCTGCCCCTGCAACGCAGGGAGACGGCGGCGCGCGGCAGCCTTGGAGACGGATCGATCATGATCCTGGGCCGGGAGTTCGTGCCGGCGACGGTGTCGGTGGATACGCTGCGCAGCGCCTTTGGCCTGTCGGCAGCGGAAGCGCGGTTGCTTGGCCTGCTTGCCACCGGCGCGACGTTGCGGCAGGCGGCGGAGATCATCGGCGTCTCCTATTCGACGGTGATGTCGCAGATCAAGTCCTGCTTCCAGAAGACCGGCACCCACCGCCAGGCCGAGCTCGTCGCGCTCGCGGTCCGGCTCGGACCGGGCCAGGTCTAGCCTCGTCTAGGCACTCGATCGCGCCGCGTTCAGCCGGCTCAGCAACAGCCAGATCGCGATGCTCATGTTGAGCATGTTCCAGGCGACGCCGTTGAGGAAGGCTGCCTGATAGGAGCCGGTCAGGTCATAGATCTCGCCCGACATCCAGCCGCCGAGCGCCATGCCGATGACCGACGCCATCAGCACCAGCCCGATGCGCCCACCGGCTTCGCGCGCCGGGAAATACTGGCGCACGATCAGCGCATAGCTCGGCACGATGCCGCCCTGCGACAAGCCGAACAAAACTGAGATGACGTAGAGCGATGCCAGGCCGTCGAACGGCAGGTAGAGCAACAGCGCAAGGCACTGCAGGGTCGAGCCGAGGATGAGGGTGCCGACGCCGCCGATCCTATCGGCGATGAGGCCGGACGCGAGGCGGCTGACGATGCCGAAGCCGAGCATGAGGGACAGCATCTGCGCCCCACGCGCCGGGCCGTAGCCGAGGTCGCCGCAATACGCGACCATATGCACCTGCGGCATCGACATGGCGACGCAGCACGCGACGGCGGCGAGCACCAGCAGGCCTTGCAGGATAACGGGCGGCGCCGGCATGCGCGCGACGACGGCATGCGCGCCGTTGGTCGCCGGCGTGCCGTGGTCGACCGGCGCCTTGCGCCGCATCAGCAGGGCGATCGGCACCATGGTCACGACGCAGAACACGCCGATCCCCATGTAGGAGTAGCGCCAGCCGATGCTTTCGATGGCCGGCTGCAGGATCAACGGCCAGATCGTGCCGGAGAGATAGTTGCCGCTGGCGACGATCGCCACCGCGATGCCGCGCCGCTTCACGAACCAGTGCGAGATGTCGGCCACCAGCGGAGCGAAGGTGCAGGAGCTGCCGAGCCCGCCGATCAGCACGGCATGGACGACCACAAATCCCCAATAGGAGTCCATGTTCGCCGCCAGGACATAGCCGATGCCCAGCATCACCGACCCGAAGATCAGAGGGACCATGATGCCGAAACGGTCGACCAGCCGCCCCATCACCGCGCCGCCGATGGCGAAGGCCACCATGCTCGCGGTGTAGGGGATGGAGGCGCCGCCGCGATCGACGCCGAACTCGGCTTCGATGGTCGGGAGCACCACGATGCTGGACCACTGACCCACGCCGCCGATGGCCGCGAGTGATACTGCCGCCGCCAGGCGCCGCCACGCGGCGGCGCTGTCCAGGTCCGCGATGGTGGTGGTGGCGTTCATGTCGGAGATGCGCATCACTCTTGGGACCGGCGACAGCTACCCGAGGGCATGCCGGAGCGCAATCACTAGATTGTCCCGATACTGAGCTAGTTCGAGATCTCGGGTTCCTGGTCGGAGACGGCCGCAATGATCTCCGCAAGAAGGGCGTGCAGATCGTCGCGATGCCCGGTCCGGCTGGACGGCGCGTTCTCGTTGGAGGTCATGACCACGGTGAGTTCGAGCCGCGGCACGACATACAGCATCTGCCCGCCATAGCCCCAGCTGTATTTGACCTCCTCTCCGGCGATCTGCCGAGAGAACCAGCCATAGCCATAGCCGTCGCCGGTGTAGCGCGAGGAGGTCCGCGGCGACCATGACGCCTCGATCCAGTCGGCTCGGATCAGCCGCCGACCGTCGGGGGTGACGCCCCTGGCACGGTAGAGCTCGCCGAAGGCCAGTAATGATCGTGGACTCATTGCCATCAGGTTTCCGCCAAGGTAGATGCCTTGCGGGTCGCGCTCCCACGACGCGATGGCGAAGCCGTCGAGAGGGCCGAGCCAGTCGCGCGCGAGCTGCAGCGTCGAGCGGCCCGACTGGCGCGTCAGGATGGCGGACAGCAGATGCGTCGAGCCGGTTGAATAGATCATCCGTCCCCCCGGCTCATCTTCAAACGGCTGTGCCAGCGCCGATCGCACCCAGTTGCGGCTGCCGACCCAGCTGCCATACCGCGCACCGGAGGTCGAGCCAAGTCCCGCCTGCATGGAAAGCAAATGTCCGATCGTGATCTCGTTCAGACGCGGATCGGGGTCCGACGGCAGGTTGTTCGCCAGAAGAGGAGCGATCCGCTGATCGGGGCCCTCGAGCAGCTGCCGGTCGATGGCGATGCCGACCAAGGCGGATATGACGGCCTTTGACGCCGACATGATGTTGGCCGGCGCGACGGTGGAATGACCGCGATAGCCGCGCTCCGCGACGATGGCGCCGCGGTGAGCGATAACCACCGTCTCCAAGGGTGTGAGCGCCTCGGCACGCGCGAGAATGTCTTCCAGTGCCGCAGTATGTTCATCGGCGCGCGCAAGTACAATTGTTGCAAGGAGGATCACGCCGGCGAAGGGAAGACGCAGCAACATCTTTCGCCTCACATCCAAATCACTGGCTCTCCTTCTCCAGGAGCTGGTCTTTGATCAGCCGGACGGCGCCCCTGCTCCACGAGTAGTCGGCGCCCATGCGCAAGCCGCTGTCCGCGCTGGACAGAACGGCGCCGGTGTTGGCGTCGCGGATCTGGTAGCGCACCGTGTATTCGGTGCGCGTGATGCGCTTCACCACGCCGACAAAGGACTGCTCGGCACCCAGCTGCTGCGCAATCGCGGCATCGCAGCCGTCGCACCTGTGCAGCGATCGCGACTTCACCTCGGCTGCGTCCACGCCGCCGACATCGACCAGGCTGTAGCGACCGGATTGCGCGAAGAGATCGCGAACTGAGCTCGTCACTTCTGCGAGATACCGGCTGTCCGATGCCGCGATGTCGCCGGCCGAGGCGCCTGCGCTCATGTCCTCGAACTCGAAATCAAAGATCGCCAGCTTCACAGGATCGGGAGTGGCCGCGACGGTGGAGGCTGGACCCAACGCTACGGCGCACAGCAGCACGACCGCGAAGGAACGCAGGAAAGCGAGATGCCGAGCCATGAATCATCTCCCTTGTCATCCCGCCAAATGAAAGAAGCGCTGCCGACTGACAGTCCCACTTCAAATTGCGCGGAGCTTAACCTTGCGAGTAGCGGGAGAAAATGGTGCCCAGGGCCGGAATCGAACCAGCGACACCGTGATTTTCAGTCACGTGCTCTACCAACTGAGCTACCTGGGCGCCAGAGCACGGCCGGCGGGCGCTGGCCGTAAGGCAGGCGGTCTTTTAGAGAGATTTCCGGCCCCTGTCCAGCCCGGAAATCGCCACGCCTTGTCCGCTAATCCTCGGATTCGGATTGGTTTTTGCCGTCTCCCCCGTCCCCCGGCCGCTCCGCGTCGGGGATGCGGTAGGACTCGCTGAGCCAGCGGTTGAGGTCGACCTGCCGGCAGCGCGCCGAGCAGAACGGCTTGACCTTGTCCTCCGCCGGCTTGCCGCAGATCGGGCAGCCACTCTTAGTGCTCGGCATCGCGCGTTCCGCTCCACATTTCCGCCAGCGTCGGACCGCGGCGCCGGCGCAGGATCTCAACAAGGCCCAGGCGCGACATGTTGCCGACCCATTCGATCGCCGGGTCGATCGCGGCGGCCGCGCGCAGGGTCTCCATCACCTGCTCCCGCTTGTTGCGGTTTTCAAGGTCGATGAAGTCCACCACCGAAATGCCGCCGAGGTTGCGCAGCGCCAGCTGGCGCGGCACCTCGCGCGCGGCGTCGAGGTTGACGGTCAGCGCGGTCAGCTCCAGGCCGGCCTTGCGGGTCGCGGTGGCGGAATTGACGTCGATCGCCGTCAGCGTGCGCACCGGCTCGATCAGCAGGTTGCCGCCGCAGGGCAGCGTCACGGTCTCCTCCAGCGCCGCCATGATCTCCTCGTCCGCTTCCGCGCGCTCCGGCTGCCACTCGCGCATGGGGACATGCCGTACGCGCTGCGCCAGCTCCTGCGCATGCAGCGCGCACCAGCGCTGGACAGCGGCGACGTCGACGCGGCGATCGCAGATCACCTCTTCGATCCCGGCCGGGTCGAGCGCAGCGAGGCAGGTCTGCCAGGCGCTGGGCGGCGGCACCAGGCACCCGGATACGCGGCCCCGCCCCTTGGCCTGCATGAGCTGCTCCTCGTAGGCAACCTCGCTGTGGATGGTCGCCGACAGGCGCACGGCCTTGCCCTCGTGCTCGTCGCGCCGCACCTGCACGGGAATGATGGCGCCTTCGGTCGGATTGCCCTGTTTCTTCAGCGGCAGCATGCCTGGACGACTTAGCCCGATCTCTACAAAAGCCGCGTTCAGGCTCGGCTCGATGCGCTCGACGCGGCCCAGGAACACCGCGCCGATCTGCGAGCGCGTCTCGGGTGTCTCGCGGATGGCTTGCGCAAGGCGATCGCCGGACCAGCGGAAGACTTCGAGCTTGTCCTCGCCGCCCGCGATGAAAACGCGATCCTGCATCTAGCCCTGCCAGCCGAGGCCGGTCAGCATCGCGGCGGTGTCGCTGAGCGACAGGCCCACCACGTTGCCGTAGGACCCGTTGATCCATGGAATGAAGGCGGCGGCATGGCCTTGGATCGCGTAGCCGCCGGCCTTGCCGCGCCAGTCGCCGGTCGCGGCATAGGCGTCGATCTGGCGCGGCGTCAGTCGCTTGAAGGCGACGATGGTGGTTACGACGCGATGTGCGCTGCGGCCGTCGGGTGCCGTGACCGCGATGCCTCCCAGCACACGGTGGCGCCGGCCGCTCAGCAGCGCCAGGCACGCCCGCGCCTCCGCCTCGGTCTCCGCCTTGGGCAGGATGCGCCGGCCGCAGGCCACCACGGTATCGGCGGCCAGCACCCAGCATCCAGCATGTCTGGGTGCAATCGCAGCCAGCTTCGCGCGCGCCATGCGTTCCGCGTAGGCGAGCGGCAGCTCGCGCGGTCCATGATGTTCGTCAATATGGGGCGGATCGACGATCGACGGCTCGATCCCGATCTGCCGGAGCAGATCGCGCCGCCGCGCCGACCCCGAAGCCAGGACAAGCTGGTGGGGCCGGGTGTCAGCCACCGGCATCGACGGAACTTCGAGACTTACTTGAAGCGGAACGTGATTCGGCCCTTGGT
>DATFDU010000065.1:0-10947 GCA_035251915.1 Dongiaceae bacterium
GGATCCGGCTGCCGGATCTCAACAAGACAGGCTGGGAGGCCACCTCATGCACAATCGGAAACAGATTTCGAGCGCGCTGGCGCGATTGTCGGCGCGCTCCGCGCTGTCGCGCCGCCAGGCGCTGGTCGGCGCCGCCGCGGCATTGGGCGCGCGGCCCGCGCTCGCCAAGACCACCATGACCTGGATGGGCTGGCAAGGCTACGAGACGCCGATCCTCAGCGGCTCATTCATCGCCGACAACGACATCGATTTCCAGCCGACCTTCATCTCCTCGAACGAGGAGATCATCACCAAGCTGCAGGCCGGCGGCATCGGCAAGACCGACCTCATCACGATGTATTTCGGCTATCTGCCGCTGATGGCCGAAGGCGAGCTGCTGGAGCCGATCAACCCGGCAAAGATCGAGCAGCTCCCCAAGCTGATTCCGCAATTCGTGGAACAGGACACCATCAAGCACAACGGCAACCTGATGGGTGTGCCGTGGAACTGGGGCTCCCTGCCGCTGATGTACGATCCGGCGGCGGTGAGCGCGCCGCCGGAAAGCTGGCTCGACATCCTGAAACCGGAATACCAGGGCAAGGTCGCCATGGTCGATGACCCGCTGGGCAACCTCTTGATCTGGGGCACCGTCGTGACCGGCAAGCCGATGGGCACCATCCTCACCAAGGACGAGATGGTGCAGGTCATCGACAAGCTGATCGAGATCAAGACCAAGCATGCGCGCGCCTTCTTCGCGAGCTACGGCGACATGTCGGATGCGTTTGCGCGCAACGAGGTGACGGTGTCGGCGATCGGCTGGGAAGCGGTCGCGGTCTGGACCCAGGCCAAGGGCAAGACCATCAAATACACCATTCCCAAGGAAGGCACCGGCATGTTCATGGATTGCCTGTGCATCCCCAAGGACGCCCCGCATCCCGAGCTCAGCTACAAGATGATCAACCACATCGTCTCGGCCGAGCCGCAGAAACAGTTCGCGACCGAGCAGAGCGCCGGCATCACCAATCTCGACACTGTGCCGATGCTGCCGAAGGAGCTGGCGGACTCCTACAATTACGGCGACATCGACGGCTTCATGAAAAAGGCCAGGCTGCAGCCAGTGCCGCCGACGGAGTCCGACGGGTCGGTCGCAACCTACGACGACTTCCTGAACGAGTATCAACGCCTCTCCAAGGCGTAGGAGACCTGGGTGGCCATGCGGCCGGCATGGGAGCGGCAGAACTGGCTCCTGCTGCCGGCCGCCCTGGTATTCCTGGGCGCCTTCGCCGCGCCGCTGCTCTATTTTTTGGTCATCAGCTTCTGGTCGGTGCGCGCGCGCATCATGCATCCGGACTTCACGCTCAAGAACTATATCGCGACCTGGGCCGACTACTACGACGCGATGGGCAGCACGCTGCTGATCGCGTTTGCGATCGGCGCGCTGACGACCTTGCTGGCGCTGGGTTTCGCCTACGCCATCCGGTTCAAGTGCGGCAGGTTCGAGACGCCGTTGCTGTTCCTGGCGCTCATCACCCTGTTCGGCGGATATCTGGTGAAGATCTATGCCTGGAAGAGCATCCTCGGCCGCGAAGGCATCCTCAACCAATTCCTGCTGTGGGCGGGACTCATCGACCAGCCGCTCGACGCCCTGCTCTACAGCGTCAACGGCGTCGTGATCACGCTCACCTATTTCCTGCTGCCGTTCGCCATCCTGCCGATCTACGGCAACCTGCGCGCGATCCGCCCGGCCACCATCGAAGCGGCGCGCGATCTCGGCGCCGGTCGCTGGGCGGTGCTGCGCGACATCGTCATCCCGCAATGCGAGAAGGGCATCGTCATCGCTTTCACGTTCGCCTTCCTGATCACTGCCGGCGACTACGTGACGCCGCGCTTCGTCGGCGGCGGCGCGGCCATGATGGGGCATTTTATCGAGCTGCAGTTCTCGCTCGGCTTCAACTGGCCGATGGGCAGCGCGATGGCATTCACGGTCATGGCGGTGTCGCTGGCCCTGGTCATGCTGTTTCGCGGCGTGTTGCGCCGAGGGCTGCAGCCATGAGCCGTCTGACCGGGCAACTCGGCGATTTCGGCTGGCGCGCCTTCGCGTTTCTGACCGCCGCCTTCATGGGCATGCCGCTGGTGCTGGTGGTGCTGTTCAGCTTCAACCGGTCCGCCCTGACCAGCCTGCCGCTCACCGGATTCACCCTGGACTGGTATCGCAAGCTGTTCGCGCTGGGCGCGTTCTGGCCGGCGATGTGGAACAGCCTGATCGTCGCCACCTTCGTCGCCATCCTGTCGGTGGCGATCGGCACCATGGCGGCCCTCGTGCTGGCGCGAATGGCGTCCCGCCGCGCGGAGATCCTGATCGGGATCGTCAGCATTCCCATGATGCTGCCGGCTTTGATCATCGGCGTCGCGATGATGAGTTGCTTCGTACGCATGATCGACTTGCCGTTGGGCCTGCCGACCGTGATCCTGGGTCACCTCGTGATCGCCCAGCCCTTCGTCATCCTGATCGTTTTTTCGCGGCTTGCGACGTTCGACTGGGCGGTGGTGGACAGCGCCCGGGATCTGGGTGCGTCCCCGCTGCGGGCCTTCATGACCGTGACCTTGCCGATCATCCGGCCGACCGTCATCGGTGCGGCGCTCATCGCCTTGTCGATCTCGCTGGACGACTTCGTCATCACCTTTTTCACGATCGGCGCCGGCAATACCTTGCCGACCCTGGTCTGGGGCATGGTACGCACATCGCTGGATCCCACCATCAACGCCATCGCGACGCTGCTCATCCTGCTCAGCGTCGGCTCGACCTTCCTGGCGCTGCGCGTGAGTAGCTATCGTGGCTAAACTGACCTTCGACTATGAAGGATGTGTCGCGCTGGTGACGGGCGCAGGGCGGGGCCTCGGCTTCGCCATTGCCAACGCGCTCCATGAGGCCGGGGCGATCGTGGCGATCAACGACCGGACGCCGGATGCCTGCACTGCCGCGATCGCACGGCTGGGCGGTGGGTCGCGGCTGATCGCGGCGCCGGCCGACCTCTCGACCGCAGATGGACCCGGGCAGGCCGTCGCGCAGGCAACTGGCCGCGGCCGGCTCGACTTCCTCGTCAACAACGCCGCCGTAAATGTCGAACGGCCGATCGAAGCGACCGACGACGCGCATTGGGACATGCACCTCCACGTCATTCTGCGCGCCAGCTTCCTGACCGTGCAGGCTGCTTTGCCGTTGTTGAAGGCCAGCCGAGGCTGCGTCGTCAACGTAGCGTCGGAACTCGGCCTGCACGCCATCGCCAACAACGTCGCCTACGTCTCCGCCAAGCATGGGCTGGTCGCGATGACCAAGGCGATGGCCGTCGAATTGGCGCGCGATGGCGTACGGGCGAATGCGCTGTGCCCCGGCACCATGGATACCGAGCTGATGCGCGACTGCGCGGCAGACAGCGGCGATCCGGACGCCTACTATGCCGCGTTCAATCGCTACCATCCAGTTGGACGGCTGGCCTCGCCCGACGAGATCGCTGCCTTTGTTCTTTGCCTGCTGTCTCCCGCAGCCGACTTCATGACCGGCTCGGCGATCGCGATCGACGGCGGCAGCACCGCGGGGCGGCTGTAGCGATGGAATTCGCCGGCAAGGCGATCCTGGTCACCGGCTCGACGCGCGGCATCGGCGCGGCGGCGGCCGAATTGTTCCTGGAACGCGGCGGGTCGGTAGTCCTGCATGGGCGACACCAAGCCACTGTCGATGCGGCTGCTGCGCGACTCTCGACCCGGCATCCCGGCCGCGTGCGTGGACTGGCGGCCGATCTGGCCGACAGAGCGCAATGCCGTTCATTCGCGAAAAAGGTCAGCGCGCTCGACATCCTCGTGAATTGCGGCGGCATATTCCGCGAAGCACCCATCAGTGAAACGAGCCTTGCGATGTGGGACGAGACGATCGCGGTCAACCTGACGGCGTCCTGGGTATTGAGCCGGGAATTGCTGCCGGTGCTGCGGCAGCGCACGGGCACGATCGTCAATGTCGGATCGGATGCGGCGATGCTGGGCTATGCCGGCTGCGTCGCATACTGCGCCTCCAAGGGGGCAATCGTCGGCCTGACCCGGGCCCTGGCGACCGAGGCGGCGCCGCACATACGCGTGCTTTGCGTCTGCCCCGGTCCGACCGAGACCGACATGATGCAGGAAAGCGTTGCCGCGACGCCCGACGAAGCGCAGGCGCGGAAGCAGTGGGCGTCCTATACCTTGTTGGGCCGGGTCGCGGCGCCGCGCGAGATCGGGGAAGCGATCGTGCTGGCTGCCTCGCCGCGCGCGACGTTCATGACCGGCAGCATCATCATGGCGGACGGCGGCGCCACCGCCGGCAGGCGAGTCTAGGCGAGCGCGCGCTGCGCCGAACTGCTCCATCCTACCCGCATCGTTTCGCCAAGCGCCACGCGCACATGCTCCACGGGCTCCTGCACGCGCAGCTTCTCGCCACCGGGAAGAGCCAGCACGTATTTGACGTGGGCGCCCAGGAACACCACCTCCTCCACCGTCCCAGCGATCTCGACGTCCGCATGGTCGGAGTCGGCCAGCCGACGAACGCTCTCCGGCCGCACGACCAATGTGACGGGACCATCAGGCCCCGCATGGCCGCAATCGATGCCACAGGCGGCTACGATCCGTCCCCCCTTGAGCTCCGCTTTGAGAAGGTTTGCCTCGCCGATGAAGCCGGCGATGAAGTGCGTCGCCGGCCTGAGATAGATTTCCTCCGGCGTGCCGAGCTGCTCGATCCGGCCGTCCTTCATCACCGCAATCCGACTGGCGAGGCCCAATGCCTCTCCCTGATCATGGGTAACGAAAACGAACGTGCCGCCGATGACGCGGTGGATTCGGCGCAGCTCTTCCTGCATGGCCTGGCGCAGCTTCAGATCGAGCGCCGCCAGCGGCTCGTCGAGCAGAAGCACCTGCGGGTCCATCACCAGTGCGCGCGCCAAGGCGACCCGCTGCTGCTGTCCGCCGGACAGTTGCGACGGCATATGGCCCTCGTAGCCATCGAGCCGCACCAGCGCCATGGCGTCGCTGACCTTCTTTGAGATCGCAGCGCGATCCAGCTTTCTCAGCCGCAGGCCATAGCCGATATTCTGCCGCGCATTCATGTGCGGGAAGAGACCATAGCCCTGGAACACCATGTTGATCGGCCGATGCTCCGGCCCGAGATGCGTGATGTCAGAACCATTGACCTCGATCCGGCCGGAAGTGGGCTCGACGAACCCGCCCATTATCCGCAGCAATGTCGTCTTGCCGCAACCGGAAGGCCCCAGGATCGCCAGGAAGTCGCCGCGCGGAATATCGAGATCGATCGGATGCACGGCAGTGACCGCGCCGAAGCTGCGGCTCAATCCGCGCAATCGCACCGCGATGTCCGTGGAAACCATGTCCCCGCGCCGCTCTCTATTCCGGAATACCGGAATGAAGTCTGGTATTGTGATCTAACTGTCTCGACTCTACAGTTTGACGCTGAAAACTCAAAACTCTGGTCAGCCATGGCGCGCACCCCGGACTGGCGAATCCTTAGCGATCACCGCGACAAACTGGGCGAGAGCGCCCAATGGAACAGCGCGACCAATGAATTCTATTGGATCGACTACTACGGCCCGACCATTCACCGCTTCTCCGCCGATGGCAAGCGCAAGGATTGGACGCTGTCGCAGTTCGCCAGCATCGGCTCGGTCGTCTTCTGCCAGGACGACCGTTTGCTGATTGGCGTCGATCGCGGCATCTATTTCTTCGACCTCCGCGACGGTTCGGTCGCCCCCTTTGCTGATCCCAACCACGGGCGGCCGGACATCGCCTACAACGATGCCAAGATCGACCGGCACGGCAACTACTGGATCGGAACCGTCGACGCGACCGAGGCAATGCCGCGCGGCATCCTCTATGTGCTGAACCGGCGTGGGAAGTGGCGCATCGGCGACAGCGGCTTCGTGGTGTGCAACGGTCCGACCTTTTCGCCCAAGGGAGACGTGCTCTATTTCAGCGATTCCATGGGCCGCCAGAGCCTGGCGTATGATCTCGATCAGTCGGGCAAGCTCGCACGTCGTCGCGTCTTCCAGAAATATACCGAAGCCGACGGAATTCCCGACGGTTGCTGCGTCGATACCGAAGGCTGCATCTGGGTCGCCATGTATGACGGCGGCAAGGTGTTCCGATTGTCGCCGGGCGGCGAGCGCCTGGAGACCTTGCTGCTGCCCGCACGCAACGTCACGTCATGCTGCCTGGGCGGCAAGGATCTGCGGACATTGTTTGTGACCTCCGGCCGTGCCGCGGACGGCAGCGAACCCGAAGGTGGCGCGGTGTTCACGACCGAGGTCGCGGTTCCGGGGTTGCCGGAACCGGTCTTCAGGCCAACGTGACAAACAGGGGCAGGCATTGAGCGGCAGGCTGGCAGGCAAGAAGGCGCTGATCTATGGCGGCGGAACCGGCATCGGCCTTGCCTGCGCGGAAGCGATGGCGCGCGAGGGCGCCGCGGTGTTCATTTCGGGCCGGCGAGAAGGAGTGCTGCGCGACGCCGTTGAAGGATTGAAGGCGCACGGCAAAGCCGGTTTCGCTTCGGGAGACGCCACCGTCGCCACAGACGTGCAGCGCGTAACGGCTGCGGCGGTGCAGTTCATGGGCGGCCTCGACACCATCCTGGTCAGCGCGGGCGCCGGCGGCCGCACGCCGATTTTCGACACGCCGGTCGAGGAGTTCCAGCGCATCATCGATCATTCGCTGCTGCCAGCCTTTCTCGCGATGCGTTACGGCGCAATGCACCTGATGGCCGCCGGCAAGGGGTCGGTCATTGTTATCTCGTCCATGTACGGGCTTGTCGGCCAGGAGGAGCGCGCCGCCTATTGCGCGGGGAAGCACGGCGTCATCGGCCTGGTCAAATCCGCGGCGCTCGATTTCGCCGACAAGGGCGTTCGGGTCAATGCGATGTGCCCGGGCTTTGTCGAAACGCCGCTGTCCCTCGAGGTCGTGAAGCAGGAAGCAGATCCGGAAGCGGTGCTCCAGGCCAAGCGGCTCATGCACGCGATTCCGCGCGCCGGGCGGCTCGACGAGATGGGCGAATTGGCTGTCTACCTTGCCAGCGATCCGGCGGCGTTCGTCACCGGCCAGGCGATCGCGATCGACGGCGGCTATTCCACGCGATGAGATCATCGAAGGAGCGGAGATGAGCGGCATTCTGGCGGGCAGGCGCGCCTATGTCACCGGCGGTTCCAGCGGCATCGGCGCCGCGATCGTCAAGGTGTTCGCACAGGAAGGCGCCCGCGTCGCCATCGGCGCCTCGCGCCATGCGGATGAGGCGCGCGCCATGGCCAGCGACCTGCGGTCCAGCGGCGGAAAGCATATCGTGGTGCAGGCCGACCTCTACGACCAGCAACAGACAGGGCGCGCTGCGGACGAAGTCCTTGCCGGCCTGGGTGGGCTCGACATCTTTGTCCATTCCGCCGGCATCGACGTGACCCAGACCGCCCCCACCCATGAGACGTCGGACGAGCTGTGGGACCGCATGATGACGCTGCACTTGACCGCAGCCTTCCGCTTGTCGAAGCGATTGATCCCGGCCCTGCTCAAGGGCAAGAACCCCTCGATTATCTTCATCGGCTCGGTCTGCGGCCTCGTCGCCTGGCAAGACGACGTCGCCTACAACGTCGCCAAAGCAGGCCTGCAGCATCTCGGCCGCTGCATCGCCTCCGACTATGCCAAGTCGGGATTGCGCGCCAATATCATCGCGCCGGGCGTCATCGATACGCCGCTGACGCGCAACTACGCCTCCGGCATGCCCGGCGGCGAGGCCGAGGGCCTGAAGACCTTGGCGAGCATGCATCCGATCGGTCGCATCGCCTCCGCCAACGAGATCGCCGAGGCCGCAGCCTTCCTGGCGTCGGACAAGGCGTCCTTCATCACCGGTGTCGTGCTGCCGATCGATGGCGGCCTCACCATGGTCTGACCTTTCGATCACGGACAAATCATGCCCTTTGAAACCATCTCGCCAAAGTTCTCCGGCACTGCGCCGCGCCTGAAGATCACCGACGTGGAGTGCCACGTCCTGCTGGCGCCGGACTATGACGCCAGCTTCACCTCCTCGGCGCAAGACAGCTTCGTCATCGTGATCCGCACGGACGGCGGCGTGACCGGCGTCGGCGAGTGCGACGCCAATCCCTGGATGGCCAAGGCCTGCATCGAGGCGCCGGGAACCCACACGATGGGCTTGTGCATCAAGGAGATGCTGATCGGTGCCGACCCGTTTCGGGTCGGCGATCTGTGGAAGAAGATGTATCTGGGCACCGCGATGAACGGCCGCCGCGGCATGATCATCCACGCCATGAGCGCGGTCGACATGGCGCTCTGGGACCTGTGCGGCAAGGCGCTGGGCAAGCCGGTGCACGAACTGCTTGGCGGCGCGACGCGCCAGCACATCACGCCCTATGCGTCGCTGCAGCCGGCCGGACACCGGTTCGAGGAGTATCGCGACGCGCTCTGCGCTTCAGCGCAAAAGGCCAAGAGCCTTGGCTTCAAGGCGATGAAGACCGAAATCACGATGAACGGCCCCTATGGCCATGGCGGCATGCGCGAAAGCTATGAGCGCCATACCGAGGTGCTCGCCGCCGTGCGCAAGACTATAGGCCCCGACATCACGCTGATGGTCGACGTGCAGTACCTGTGGAAAGACGCCGCCACTTGCCTCCAGACCGTGAAAGATTGGGGCGAATTCAACGTCTATTTTCTGGAGACGCCGGTCTGGTCTGACAACGTGCGCGAGATGGCGAAGCTGGCGGACCAGGCGCCGATGCCGATCGCCTTTGGCGAGTGGCTGGCGACGCGCTTCGAGTTCGAGGAACTGCTGGATATCGGCAAGGTGCAGGTCGCCCAGCCGGATGTCGGCCGGGTCGGCGGCATCGGCGAGGCGAAGATCGTCTGCGATATGGCGAAGGCGCGCGGCCGCACCATCGTGCCGCATTGCTGGAAGACCGGCATCTCGATCTCCGGCACGGCGCACCTGGCCTTCGTCACAAATCACTGCGCCTATATTGAGTACCTGCCGCCGCAGCTCTGCCACGAGCGCCTGCGCCGCGAGCTGGCGCAGGAGGAACTGATCCTGCGCCCGGACGGCACGATCCCGCTGCCCGTGAAACCCGGGCTCGGTGTCGAGATCGATTGGGAGGTCGTCAAGCGCTACAAAGTGGCCTAGCGGAGACGGAGATCAACGCGAACGCCAACCGGAGGTAAGACTGTCGCCAGCACTCCCGACGAACTCGCCGCGATGGCGGGTGACAAGTGGATCAATGACAGTGCCGCGCAGCGACTTCAGTTGGTTGAGCGCACCAACTTCATCGTTGCCATGAGCCGCGAATAGCCCACAACGTCGGCGGCCAGCACGGCCGTCAGACGGCGGGCGACATCGTGGTTTGCGGAGCTCCCCCTGTTGCCAAGGCCCCCCTCCTGTGGTCGTTCACCACTGATCGGCGCCTACCGGACCTCGCGGCATCACTCGGCTAGATGACGTTGACGGAATCACGTCAGGTTTGGAAGTGGATGGGCGAGCGGTCACGACGCGAAAATCCGGTTTGGGGTCATTATCTGGTCCTAAAGAGTTCGCCGCGAACCTGCTGGAATTCCAGCGGATGTTCCCGATGAGGAGGCCTGCAGACGCTATCTCTGGCAGGTCGGCTGGCCGAGTGCGTTCGTCTGACCGCTATGGGTGGAAAGCGGATATTAGTGAGTGTCTGCTATGAGGGTACTCATGGACGAGCCTTACCTGCCCAAGTCGGATTTCATCTGAATGATGGAGAACGAATTGAAGCCGAGATTTACGACACCCTCGCGGCTTGTGGGGCGGCGCTGGTCAATCGCGCCTGAATGTCCGTGATGGATCGGACCAGGCGCAACCTGTTGATCGGTGGGTCTTTCGTCGGCGCCCTGACCCTTGCGGGGTTTCTTCCTGCCATGTGCGCCAAGCAGCAAGACAAGAGGAAATCCGCGATGGCCGAAAACAGCTCACCAAAGCGGCCGCCGGGCGAGCCGAAGCCGTTGCTGGAGGAAGAAATCGCGCCAGTGCTTGCGCGTCTCGACCAATGGTATGCGGCGCATCTCCCGCCAGACCGATATGTGTTCAATCCGCCGGCAACAGAAGCAGAACTGGATGCGTTCGAACGTCTGATTGGACTTAAGCTGCCCCGAGCCTATCGCCAGCTATACCGATGGCATGACGGCGAAAACGACGACCGTTGGGGCCATATCTATGGGCTTCCGCTGCTGCCTCTACATCAGGCAGGGTCGCAATGGAAGATGTGGACCGACGTGCTCCGCGACTTTGGCGGCAATCGCTATGAAATTCCCGGAGGAGCGTGGCCCGAAGGCGCGGTCGACCCTGCCTATATCAATCCGCGCTGGATACCACTGACCCATGATGGCTCGGGCAACCATATCGGTCTCGATTTCGACCCTTGGCCCCGCGGCCGCGTTGGCCAAGTCATCCTCTTTGGGCGCGACGAAGATGTGAAGGCCGTGCTTGCGGAATCTCTTGGTAAGTTCCTTGAGTGGATCGCCGGCTTGCTGGAGAGCAGCAATTTCAGATTGGGAGCGGAGGCGGAAGAGCTCGTGCTGCGCCAGTTTCGATTGAAGGCCCCCCCATCAGACGACTTCCACGCAGGCGCGCGAACCCTTCTGGGCGCACCTGGCCCCTTTCTCTGACGCTGACAAATAGTTCTCATTGTCCGCAATTGGAGAGCGCCGACCTCAAGAATGGCAGCTTGGGGTCAAAGAAAGCCCTTGCTCTCGATCAGCTCGCCAAGCCTGGAGAGCGCCCGCCGGCGGGAAATTTGTGCGCACGCATGCACTGCGCTTGCGTCGATCCAAATGCATCGATCGGGCGCATCACTCGCCGGCTTTTGAAGGAATAGGATGGCAGCCTTGGGTCGGACCGAGCCTTTCGCGTAAGTGCCGGATAAG
>DATFDU010000066.1:0-4692 GCA_035251915.1 Dongiaceae bacterium
CGTGACCGTGCGACCCCATGATGATCAGATCGAAGCTATCGCCATCGGCCATCGCCGCGACAACCCGCGCGGCATCCCCGACCCTGCTGACGTGGTCCGCATGGAGTCCGTGGCGCTTGAAGAATGCCCGAATCGGTTCGAACACCCGCTCTGACTCGCTCGCATAGTAGAGTTTCAGAACATCGCCCGGGATATACGCGGCTGCGCGCGGGGGC
This sequence comes from Dongiaceae bacterium, assembly GCA_035251915.1. Lineage (GTDB taxonomy): Bacteria > Pseudomonadota > Alphaproteobacteria > Dongiales > Dongiaceae > Dongia_A. The sequence continues at coordinate 216 of DATFDU010000066.1, forward strand.
ATCGGCTCCACGCAGTGAACCACCGTGTATCGGTGCACCTGGTTCAGCCATTCATCGTGCGCTGCCAGATGGGCCAGCATTCGCTCGGTGTAGATGCTTCCGTCAGCGGCGATGAGTATCTTCATGGATTCTCCTGGTTGGGTGGTTCCCGCACGCCCAGCGACCTGGCAGCTCTGTACCGCGGAATGCGGCGTGGCATTCATGGCACGAGCTCCCGGAATAGCCGCAATCGGCGAGCGAGTGCCTTTTCCGCCTCCAGCAACAACAGCAATGCGCCGCCCGCGCCGCCTGCGAGCAGCAGGTCGACAGCCGCCAACGGTTGCGTCGCGAAGAGCCGATTCATCACCGGCAGGTAGGTGAAGGCCAGTTGGACCGCCGCCAACGCCCCCACCGCGGCCAGCACGGCAGGCGTGCCGAGCGCTCCGCGCAGCGTGAACGATCGCATGCCCAGATAGCGCACGTTGAAGAGGTACGCCACCTCCATGGCCATCACGGCGTTGACGACCAGCGTGCGCGCGGTGTCCAGACTGTCGCCGCGACCCAGCACATGGAAAAGCAGTCCCAGCGTCACGATGCCGAAGATGGTGGACACCAGCACCACTCGCCACAGCATGAATCGCGAGAGCAGGGGCGCATCGGCGCGCCGCGGAGGCCGGGCCATCACGCCCGGCTCGGGCGGCTCGAAGGCAAGCGCCAAGCCCAGCGTGACCGACGTGACCAGATTCACCCAGAGGATCTGCGCCGCGCTCATCGGCAGCGCGAAGCCCAGCAGCACCGCGATCAACACGCCCAGCACTTCCCCGCCGTTGGTCGGCAGCGTCCAGGCAATGACCTTGCGAACGTTGTCGTGCACGGTCCGGCCCTCGTGCACGGCATTCACGATGGAGGCGAAGTTGTCATCGAGCAGCACCATCTCGGAAGCCTCCTTGGCCGCCTCGGTGCCCTTGATGCCCATGGCCACGCCCACGTCGGCCTGCTTGAGCGATGGCGCGTCATTGACGCCGTCGCCTGTCATGGCGACCACCTCCCCTCGCGATTGCAGGGCCCGAACGATGCGCAGCTTGTGTTGCGGGCTGGTGCGCGCGAACACGTGGGTGTGCTCGACGAGGTCGGGCAGCGACGCATCCGACACGGCGTCCAGCTGGGCACCGGTCAGTGTCCGCGGCTCGTCGCAGAGATCGAGCTGCCGGGCGATGGCTGTCGCCGTATCGGCGTGGTCGCCCGTGATCATCTTGACAGCGATGCCGGCCGCCCTGCACTCCGCAATCGCGCGACGGGCTTCCTGGCGTGGCGGATCGATGAAGCCCACGAGTCCGAGCCACTCGACGCCGCCGGCGACGTCGTCGAAGTGGAGGTGACCATGCTCCGCCGGCAGGCGTTTCGCGCCGAAGCCGAGCAAGCGTTCGCCGTTCGAGGCAGCTTCGGCGAGCGCCGCCGCCCAACGTGCGCGAACGGCGCCGGACATCGGCTGCGCCATCTCCAGAATCCGCTCGGGCGCGCCCTTGACGAACACCACCCATTGTCCCGAGGGGTCCCGGTGCAGCGTCGCCATGAACCGGTGGACGGCGTCGAACGGGATTTCGTCCACACGGGGCCAATTGCCGCGTTCGTGGTCAGGATCGAGTCCAGCCTTGCCGGCAAGCGCAAGCAGCGCCCCTTCCATCGGATCTCCGAGGACGGTCCACGCCCCATCGAGCTCCCGAAGGGTCGCTTCGTTGCAGAGCAATGCACAGCGCAGCAGTGCGGTCGCATCGGCGAGCGCATCGGCATCGTCGCTGTCGCCGGTGGCACGCAGGCGTCCGTGAGGCGCGTACCCTTCGCCATCGACCATCAAGGTGTGCGATGGCCCGACGACGCGGCAGGCCGTCATCTCGTTGCGCGTCAGTGTCCCCGTCTTGTCCGAGCAGATCACCGACGTCGCGCCGAGGGTCTCCACGGCGGGCAGCCGACGGATCACTGCGTTGCGCGCGGCCATGCGCTGCACGCCGATGGCCAGCGTGATCGTGATGACGGCCGGCAGCCCTTCGGGGATCACGCCGACTGCCATCGCGACGACGGCCATCAGCGCATCGACCCAGCTCCATTCGCGAATCCACACGGCGTAGGCGAAGAGCATCGCCGCGCCGGCAGCCACGAGCGCGGCGAAGCGGCGGCCGAACCGGTCGATCTGGCGCAGCAACGGCGTGGTCAGCGGCTCCACCGACGACAGCAGGTCGCTGATGCGCCCGAGCTCGGTACGCATGCCCGTGGCGACGACCACACCGCTCGCCTGCCCGGCCGCGACCATCGTGCCGGAGAACGCCATGCTGTGGCGGTCGCCGAGCGCAGCATCGCGGGCTGCCGGGCGGTCCTGCTTCTGCGCAGCGACCGACTCGCCGGTGAGCAAGGCCTCGTCGATCAACAGGCCGCGCGCCCGCAGCAGCCGCAGATCCGCCGGCACGCGGTCGCCCGCTTCGAGCAACACGACGTCGCCCGGAATCAGGTCGGCAACCGACACGCTCAAGCGCTTGCCGTCGCGCAAGACATGGGCGCGTGGCGAGATCAGGCGCCGGATCGCGGCCAGGGCGTTCTCCGCCTTGCCTTCCTGGAGAAAGCCGACGATCGCATTGACCAGCACGACGGCGACGATCACCGCAGCGTCGAGCCCATGCCCCAACCAGGCGGCGGCGGCCGCCGCCGTCAGCAATGCATAGATGAGCGTGCTGTGAAACTGGGCAAGGAAGCGGGTCAGCGGGTGGCGGGTGGGCGCCGGCGGCAGCGCGTTCGGACCGTGCACGGCCAGGCGCAGCGCGGCCTCCGCCTGGGTAAGGCCTCCGTGGCTGCTTTCCAGCGCAGCGAGCACATCGTCGCCACCCCGAGCGTGCCATTGCGAAGCTTCCGGAGCATGTTGCTGGTCACCCTCGGCGGGGCGTTCCATGCGCAGAGCGGAAAATGCCGGATGCATAGGCCGACGATGGCTCAAGGATGGCTCAAGGCGTGATCGCCACCTTCAACACACCCTCGCGTTGGTTTCCGAACAGTTCGTAGGCCTGCTCGATGTCGTCGAGCTTGAAGCGATGCGTCACCATCGGGCCGAGGTCGACGCGACCGGACTGGATGACGGCCATCAGGCGGCGCATGCGCTCCTTGCCGCCAGGGCAAAGCGTGGTCACGATCTGGTGATCGCCCAATCCTGCTGCGAAGGCGCCGAGCGGAATCTTCAGGTCGCTGGAGTAGACGCCCAGGCTCGACAGCGTTCCGCCCGGCCGCAGTACCCGCAGGCAAGCTTCGAAGGTCGACTGCTTGCCCAGGGCCTCGATCGCGACATCCACGCCCCGCCCTTCGGTGAGGCGCATGATTTCGTCGATCGGGTCCTTCGCGCTGCTGTCGATCACATGATCGGCGCCCATGCGGCGCGCGATCTCGAGCCGGTTCGACAGGTGGTCCACGCCGATGACCGTCGTTGCGCCGCTCAGCTTGGCGCCCGCCGTCGCGCAAAGGCCGATCGGGCCTTGCGCGAAGACCGCGACGGTGTCGCCGATGCGGATGCCCGCGCGCTCGGCGCCTCCGAAGCCGGTGGACATGATGTCGGGACACATGAGTACCTGTTCGTCCGTCAAGTCATCCGGCACCGGCGCCAGATTGGCCATGGCATCGGGTACCAGAACGTACTCCGCCTGGCAGCCGTCGATGGTGTTGCCGAACTTCCAACCGCCCATGGGCTTCCAGCCATGCTTCGTGCCGGCGCCATCCTGCGAGCATGCACCGCAGAGGCAGGCGTTGCTCCATCCGCTGGGCGTGATGGCACCCGCAATGACCCGCTGACCTTCGCGAAATCCCGAGACGGCGGAGCCCAGCTTTTCGATCACGCCAACCGGCTCATGACCGATGGTCAGGCCCTTGGCGACGGGGTATTCGCCTTTGAGAATATGGACATCGGTCCCGCAGATCGTCGTCGTGGTCACTCTCATCAGCGCATCGAGCGGCCCGACGTCGGGAATCGGCTTCTCGTCCAGCACGATCCGGCCCGGTTGCACGAAGATTGCCGCCTTCATCATCGTCATTTGAAACTCTCCAATTCATGTCTGGCAGTGCGACCGCCAAGGTAGCAGCCGTGCCGAGAAGTGAATTGATCTGCATCAAATGCGAAGCTGGGGCCGGAAGCTCGATGGCAGCAGAAATGGAGCGGCAGCTCGGCAGCAGTCGGACAAAGCCGGCGGCCGACCTGCGGCAACGGCGCCGCGACCAGGTGCATGTGCAGGCCGTGTGCGCCTGCAGCAAGCCATGGAACGCTATGCGGCGACTGTGCGGCGCATGGCGGCTTCGACATTGCGCTGCGTGCTGAGGATGTGCTCGGCGAGCAGCGCGCAGGCGGTCTCGGCGTCGCGCCGCAGCGTCGCTTCCATGATCTTGCGGTGCTCGTTGGACTTGCGCCGGCCGACCTGCCGGTGGCGCGCCGAGAATCGCCGGTAACGCTCGGCCTGGTCGAACAGGCTCG
>DATFDU010000067.1:0-6433 GCA_035251915.1 Dongiaceae bacterium
GGACGCCAGGGCTCCGGCTCAAGCTGCATCGACGGCAACTGGGAAGGAAAACCCCGCCAATGCAACAGCAGGAACTCCGGCGACAGCGGAAATCCCTGCCACGCGATGTAGGCGTTGACACCTGCGGCATAGGCATCGAGCGAGGCACGCAGCTCGGGAGAAGCCGCCTCATACTGCGCCTCGGCCTGCTGTTTGAGGCCGAGCAGCCGCATCAGCTTGTCGGTCTTGAGGGTGCGGATGCCGAACAGCTCGGACAGCCGGCCCGAGCCGACGCGGCGCATCACCTCCATCTGGAACAGCCGATCCTGGGCGTGCACGAAGCCCAACGCGAAATCGGCGTCGAGCTCGGTTTGCGCGGTGATGGTGACGACGCCGGCGCTGTCCCGGCCGATGGTCAGCGGCGCCGACAACGCGGGGTTGGCGAGCCTGACCTCCCCGGAAATCTTCGGCAGCGATCCCAGGATCGCCCAGGCGACGAATCCGATCGCCGCCACCAGCAGCAGCGCCAGAGCCAGCAATCCGCGGCCGAGCCAGCGCCTGACGCGCAAACGTCGGATCGGGAGCGGCTTCATGAGTCCGGAAAGTCGGCGAGGATGCGGGCGCGATCCGCATCCAGATCGGGTGCCGCCGCGCGTCGGTCGCGGTCGGGATAAGCGGACATCTTGATCGGCAGGCCGGCGACCTTGATCCCCGGAAGCGCCGCGTCCTCGATCGGCACGATCATGTTGCGCGCGATCACCTGCGGGTCGGCGCACGCATGGGCCACATCATTGATCGGCGCGCACGGAATGCCGGCGGCGCTCAGCACGCCCAGCCAATGCTCCACGTCATGCACCTGCAGAATCGTTTCCAAGGCATCTTTGAGCGACAGCACATTGTCGCTGCGGCGGGCATTCTCCGAAAAGCGCGGATCGGCCGCCAGGTCCGGGCGCTGCAGGCAAGCGGCTAGGCGCCGGAACAGCTCGTCGTTGCCGCAGGCGATCACGATGTGGCCGTTCCTGGCGCGGTACGGCTCGAACGGCGCGATCGAGGAATGGCGCGCTCCGGCCGGCTTGGGCGACCGGCCGCTGGCGAAGTAGCGGATGACCGCGTTCTCGAGCAGGCCGAGCTGGCTGTCGAGCATGGCGACGTCGATCAGCATGCCCTTTCCGGTGCGAGTCCGGTCATGCAGCGCCGCGGCGATGCCGAGCGCGGTGAACAGGCCGGCGCCGAGATCGCCGATCGAGGAGCCGACGCGGGTCGGCGGGCCGCCCTCGTGGCCGGTCAGGCTCATGATCCCGCCCATGGCCTGGGCGATCACGTCATAGGCCGGGCGCTGGGCGTAGGGGCCGGTCTGCCCGAATCCGGAGGTCGCCGCGTAGATGAGGCGCGGGTAGCGTGCCTTCAAATCATTCCAGCCGAGGCCGAGGCGGTCCATCGCGCCCGGGCGGAAATTCTCCACCAGCACGTCGGCCTTGTGCAGCAAGCGGTGCAGGATGGCGACGTCGTCCGCCGCCTTGAGGTCAAGGGCGATCGATTCCTTGCCCCGGTTCTGCGCCACGAAATAGCCGGATTTGCCGTTGATGAAGGGGCCGTAGGCGCGCGAATCGTCGCCCTTGCCCGGCTGTTCCACCTTTATGACGCGGGCGCCGAGGTCGGCGAGCAGCAGGGTGCAGAACGGGCCAGCGAGCACCCGGGTCAGGTCAACGACGGTAATACCGGAAAGCGGTCCCGCAATCGTCATGCGCGCCAGGAATCCACAATATATCTTCTCCGTCGGTTCATATCGGAATCGCCCGGCCGAAGCCAGTCCGCTCGCATCGACAAGACCTGGTGGTTCCGCTAAAAACGCGAAAAGAGCGCGGCCGGAGATTTGCATGATGCCCAGGGAGTTCACCGACGTTCCGGCCATGCTGACGGCGCTGACGCCGAGCTACCCGGTGTACTGCCTGCGGCCCCATGTCATCGCCGCGGCCGCCCGGCGCTTCCTGGATCTGTTCCCCGGGCGGGTGCTCTATGCCGTCAAGTGCAACCCGCATCCGCTGGTGCTGCGTGCGCTCTACGACGCCGGCATCCGCCATTTCGACACCGCCTCGCTGCCGGAGATCGCGCTGGTGCGCGAGACCCTGCCGGACGCGGCCTGCTACTTCATGCATCCGGTGAAGGGCAGGGCGGTCATCGGTACGTCCTCGCGGGTCTACAATATCGACAACTACGTGGTGGACCATCCGAAGGAGCTGGAGAAGATCCTGAACGAGACCGACGGCGGCGAGGGGGTGACCATCTTCGTGCGCATCGCGACTCCGCCGGTCGAAGGCACGTTCTATCATCTCGCTGCCAAGTTCGGCGCCGATGTGGACCAGGCGGCGGCGATGCTGAAGGAGGCGAAGTCGCGCGGCTGCCAGGTCGGCCTCGCGTTCCATGTCGGCTCGCAGTGCCTGAGCCCGGAGGCTTATGGCAACGCCATCGACCTGGCCGGTACCGTGGTGGAGAAGGCCAAGGTCGACATCGCGGCGCTCGATGTCGGCGGCGGCTTCCCCGCCAAGTATGTCGGCACCAACATGCCGGCGCTCGAAGACTACATGACCGCCATCGAGGACAGCGCCAAGCGCATCAAGCTGCGGCGCGACTGCGTGCTGATGTGCGAGCCGGGCCGCGCCCTGGTGGCGGCCGGCGTCTCGCTCATCACCCAGGTGCAGCTGCGCAAGGACGATAAGCTCTACATCAACGACGGCATCTACGGCGCGCTGAGCGAAACGGTGCAGGGCGGCGTCAAGTTTCCAGCGCGCATGTGGCGGCTGAAGGGCGAACCGTCGCGCGCGTTCGCGGACTTCGCCCTGTCCGGCCCGACCTGCGATTCGCTCGACATCCTGCCCTACAAGACGCCGCTGCCGGCGGACATCGAGGAAGGCGACTGGATCGAGATCGATTGCCTCGGCGCCTATTCCAACGCAAACGCGACGCGCTTCAACGGCTTCCACACCGAGACCTGGATCACGGTGCACGACCATCCGATCGGGCACGTGGCGTGATGTCGGTCGATCTCCCCCCGACCTTTCCTTTTTCCCCTTCCTCCCTTGTGGGGGAAGGATGCGGAGCCTTCTGTGATCGGGCCATTGGCGTCAATCCCTCTTCGTCACTTCGCAGGGGTCATGCTTCTGTACGTGGTCGGCGCAACGGCCGCTCTAACATCATAAGGTTCTGGGGTCGGGGGGCTCATCTTAGCGTCGGCCTCAGCGATCCGAAGATCGCTCGATCCAGCTCCGCGAAACGTCCTCACCCGAGCCGCCGTCCCTGCGAAGGGACACTCTTTGCTGGGCTTGACCTTACGGCCCTGTCGATCTCAGGCAGCCATCTCGGTCTTGCTCCAGCGGAACTCGCTGCCGTCCAGCCACATGCGATGCAGCACGACGGCCATCTTGCGGGCGAGCGCCACACAGGCGCGCTTGAAGCCGCGGCGCTTGGCTACCTGCACGGCCCAGGCCTTCAGGCTCGACCAGCCTGTTACCCGGCGCAGCAGCACGGTGGCGGCCTCGTAGAGCGCCGATCGCACCAGCGCATCGCCGCATTTGCTGATGGCGCCCGACCTGTCGATCTCGCCCGACTGGTATCGCCTGGGTGTCAGGCCGAAGTAGGGGCCCACCGATTTGGAATGGGCAAAGCGTCCCGCATCGTCCATCGCCGCCTGATACGTCACGGCCGTCACCGCACCCACGGCTGGCATCGTCATCAAGCGCCGGCAGGTTTCATCCTGCCGAGCAATCTGCAGGACCTGCCGCTCCAGGCCGCCGAGTTGGTCGCGCAGCTCGCCCCGAACCTTCAGCAGCGGCTCGAGGATGCCCTGAAGACCCGGCGCCTGCTCCAGGAGCTCGCGGATCCGGCTTTCGAACTTGCTCCGCCCGATCTGGCCCACCTTCAGCCCAAACCCGCGCAGCAGGCCGCGAATGCCGTTCTCGATGTCCGTCAGCTTGTTCACCAGCAGCTTGCGCCCCCTCACCAACGCCAGGCGCTCCCGCGCGCTCAGCGACTTCACATGCACCCGCCGATACCAGCCCGTCCGCACCGCCTGCGCGATCCCATGGGCATCCTTGCGGTCGGTCTTCACCGGCGAGCCCGACAACATTGCCTTCAATTGCCGCGTCTCCAGGCAGTCCACTGCAAACCCCGCCTTCCTGAGGCCGTCATGCAGCCATTGCGACAGCGGACCGGCTTCCAAGCCAACCTTTACCAGCGACTTGCGCCACGGCAGAAGGCTCCCCGCCAGTGCCTGCGGCTCGCTGCCCGCGACCAACTCCTTGACCACCCCGCCAGTCCCATCGATCACGCACACCCGGCTCACTTCCAACGACACATCGATCCCGGCATAATGCTTCATGGCTGTCTCTCCACGATGCTTGAGGCGCGACCCATTCGCGACCTCGTTGACACCATCACTGTGAGGGACAGCCACCGCTCTGTCAGGCCCGATCACCCTATCTTAGCGAGCGTCAGCGAGCTTAGGCGCAGCTGGATGAGGGGCCGCGCCGACAGGCGCGCAGCGCGCGAGCGCTAACCATCTGGATCGCGCACTGCATTGAGACCCCTAACCCCTCTCCCTCGAGGGGAGAGGGGCTTTAGGTGCGGGTTGTTCGCAGCATTTGACGCCTTCCCCCAGCTTCGCTACCACCATCGCTCCAACCATCGGAGCGCTCCCTTGCCCACCACCCTCCTCCAGGCCGATCTGCCGGGCCTCGATCTCATCCATCGCGGCAAGGTGCGCGATGTGTTCGCCCTCTCCGGCGACCGGCTGCTGATCGTCGCGACCGACCGGCTGTCGGCGTTCGACGTGGTGCTGCCGGACCCGATCCCAGGCAAGGGCGAGATGCTGACGCAGATCTCGAACTTCTGGTTCGGCAAGACCGCGCACATCATCGCAAACCACCTGCTGCCGGCCAAGTCCGCGGAGGTGCTGCCGCCCGGCGCCAACGCCGCGCTCTACGCCAGGCGCGCGGTGGTGACCAAGCGACTCAAGCCGCTGCCGGTCGAGGCGATCGCGCGCGGCTACCTGATCGGCTCCGGCTGGAAGGACTACCAGGCAACCGGCGCTTTGTGCGGCATCAGGCTGCCGGCCGGCCTGCGCCAGGCGGAGCAGCTGCCCGCGCCGATCTTTACGCCCTCGACCAAGGCGGCGGTCGGCGACCACGACGAGAATGTCAACTTCGATCAGGTGGTCGCGGCCATCGGCGGCGCGCTGGCCGAGCGCGTGCGCGACGCCACCCTCGCGATCTACGAGTGGGCGGCCGCCTACGCCGCAGAGCGCGGCATCATCATCGCCGACACCAAGCTCGAGTTCGGCACCGATACGGACGGCACGCTCTATGTGATGGACGAGATGCTGACGCCGGACTCCTCACGCTTCTGGCCAGCGGAGGAGTACCGCGTCGGCATCAGCCCGCCCAGCTACGACAAGCAGTTCGTGCGCGATTATCTCGAGACGCTGGACTGGAACAAGAAGGCGCCCGGCCCGCGCATTCCGGCGCAGGTCATCACCGGCACCGCCGACAAATACGCCCAGGCCTTGTGGAAGCTGGCCGGCATTCGGATCGATTGAGCTGGCCATGAAACGACCCTTCGCCATCGCCGCCGCGCTGTGCATCGCAAGCGGCGCCGCCCTCGCGCAAGACGAAGCCCCGGCGCCGCCCGCCGTGCCGATCGGCGAAGTGACCGAGGGGCCGATCTCGCCCGCGGCCGGCCAGACCATCGAAGGCATGGCGACGGTGATCGATGGTGACGAGCTGAGGGTCGGCGACAGCCTGATCCGCCTGTTCGGCATCGCCGCGCCCGACATCAGCGCCAATCTCGGACCCGACGCGCGGCTCTATCTCCAAGGACTGGCGGACGGCCGGCACATCGTCTGCACCGAGGTCGACCGCAACATCGAGGAACAGTCGATCGCCATCTGCACCATCGAGGGCACCGATCTCGCGACCGAAATGCTCGCACAGGGCCTGGCCGCGGTCTATCGGGTCGGCGCCGCGCCGACACCGGAAGAGCGCGAGCTGGCGGCGCGCTACGACACCGAGGAGGCGGATGCCCGCGAACGCAAGCTTGGCATCTGGGCGCCGCGCGATACCGCACCGGCCGCACCGCCGCCACCGACGCTGCTGCAAGATGCGATCCCGAAATGGATCGAGCTGGCGCCGCTGCTCGGTCTCGTTGCCCTGCTGGGAATCATCGGGCTGATACAGCTGGCGCGGCGGCGCGAGACGACAGACGAACCGGGCATCGATGACAAGGTGCTCACGGCTGCGCTGCTGGCGGAAGTGTCCGCGATCCGCGACGCCGCGCAGGAGCAGTATGACGGCACCGCCAGCTTTATCCAGGACCTGCCGATTCCCGGCTCGCACCACGGCCTGCTCAGCCTGCCCGGCGCCACCGTGTTCGCGGCCAATGCCGACCGGCTCGATGTCCTGCC
>DATFDU010000068.1:0-5206 GCA_035251915.1 Dongiaceae bacterium
AGCGCGCCGCGCACCCGCACATCGATCACGCCGTTGAGGCGCCGGCAGGGCTCCAGCTCAGCCCGCAGCTGCGCCTCGATCGCGCGCACCTGGTTGAGGCGCGGCTCGCGCTCGAACAGGTCGAGCGAGGCGTTCGCCGCCGCGCAGGCGAGCGCGTTGCCCATGTAGGTCGGCCCGTGCATCAGAGCCTTGCTCGGATCATCCGACAGGAAGGCTTCGTACACGTGCCTGCGCGCGACGGTCGCGGCCAGCGGCAGCGTGCCGCCGGTCAGGGCCTTGGACAAGGTGATGATATCCGGCGCCATCTCCGCTTTCTGGCATGCGAACATAGGGCCGATGCGCCCGAAGCCGGTCATGATCTCGTCCAGGATCAAGAGGCAGTCCGCCTCGTCGCACGCCTGGCGCAGGAAGCGCAGCACCTCGGGCTCGTAGAATTTCATCCCGCCGGCACCCTGCACCAGCGGCTCGATCATCACCGCCGCTACTTCATCGCGATGTGCGCGCAGCAACCGCGTGAACGCTTCGCGCTGTTCCTGCGTCCGCGGCACGTCGGCGATGATCTGCTGCGGCAGATAGCCCTTGAACAGGCCGTGCATGCCCTCATCAGGATCGCACACCGACATGGCGGCCAGCGTGTCGCCGTGATAGCCGAAGCGGAACGACACGAAATGGTGCCGGCCCTTCTGGCCGCGGTTGATCCGGTATTGCACCGCCATCTTCATCGCGATCTCGACCGAGACCGAGCCCGATTCCGAGAAGAACACGTGATCGAGATCGCCCGGCAGCAGGTCGGCGAGGCGCCTGGCGAGCCGCAGCGTCGGCTCGGTGGCGAGGCCGCCCAGCATCACATGCGGCACCGCCTGCAGCTGCGCCGCAACGGCGGCGCGGATGTGCGGATGGTTGTAGCCATGGCACACCGTCCACCACGACGACACGCCGTCGATCAGCTCGCGTCCGTCCGCCAGCTTCAGCCGCGCGCCCTCGGCACCGACCACCGCAACCGGAGCCGGCGCCAGCTTCATCTGTGCGTAAGGGAGCCAGAGGTGCGCGAAGCCGCTGGTCAGCCAGTCGGGTGAGCCGGGACCCGCCTCAGCCATGCGCGTGCGTTTGCAGCGGCATCGGCTCGATCCCGAGGCGCTGGAACAGCTGGCTGTCGTGGTCGCGGCCGGGGTTCGGCGTGGTCAGCAGCTTCGGCCCGGCGAAGATCGAGTTGGCGCCGGCGAGGAAGCAAAGCGCCTGCAACTCGTCGCTCATCTCCTCGCGTCCAGCCGACAGGCGCACCATGCTCTTCGGCATCATGATGCGCGCCACCGCAATGGTGCGCACGAAGTCGAGCGGGTCGAGCTTCTGCGTGCCGTCGAGCGGCGTGCCATGCACCTGCACCAGCATATTGATCGGCACCGATTCCGGATGTTCGGCCAGGTTGGCGAGCGTCACCAGCATGCCGGCGCGATCGCCGGCGCTTTCGCCCATGCCGACGATGCCGCCGCAGCACACCTTCATGCCGGCCCCGCGCACGTGCTCCAGTGTGTCGAGCCGTTCCTGCAGCGTACGGGTGGTGATGATCTGCGAATAGTATTCCGGCGAGGTGTCGATGTTGTGGTTGTAGTAGTCGAGCCCGGCGTCGCTCAGCCGCTGCGCCTGCGCCGCCGTCAGCATGCCGAGGGTCATGCAGGTCTCCAGGCCGAGCGCCTTCACGCCCTCGACCATGTCGCAGATCGCGTCGAGGTCGCGATCCTTGGGCTCGCGCCAGGCGGCGCCCATGCAATAGCGCGACGCGCCGCTTTCCTTGGCGCGCTTGGCCTCGGCGATCACGGTCTCAACCGCCATCAGCTTCTGCGCCTCGACCCCGGTGTCGTAGCGCGCGGCCTGCGGGCAATAGGCGCAATCCTCCGGGCAACCGCCGGTCTTGATCGAGAGCAGGGTCGAGAGCTGCACCTGGTTGGCCGGGAAATGGGCGCGGTGAACGGTCTGCGCCCGGAACACCAGGTCGTTGAACGGCAGCGCGAACAAAGCCTCGACTTCGGCCACCGACCAGTCGTGGCGGATTTCCGGCGGAAGTGCGGACGCGTCGGCCATTGTGTGCTCCCTGCTGGCGTATTCGGCCGGACGCTATCGGCGGGGTCAAACCCTGTCAAGCAAGGCGGAAACCGGCCTATTTCACCTGCACCGGCGCCGGCTTCCTTCAATTGGGCAGGGCCGGATCGATATGCCCCCAGCTCGGCTTCGACGCGGTCCAGATGTAGCTGGCGGGGCGGCCGATCTCGCGATTCTCCAGCGCGCCGACCCGCACCACCATCACGTCATGCCGCGACGACGAGTGGCTGAACAGCGGCGTGCCGCACTTTCGGGCAGAAGCGCCGGCACATGGTGTTGCCGCTGTTCGCGGTGCTGACATATTCGGCGACCTCGCCGCTGAGCGTGAGGCCCGCCGTCCTGAAGATCGCGTTGATCGAGGCGTTGCCGGTGGCGAGATACTGGCAGTCGCGGCACCAGCAGGCCCGCAGCGCGACCGGCGCCTCGCTGAACTGGAATCGGACCGCGCCGCAGAAACAGCGGCCGGTGATGGGCTTGGTCATTGGTCTCACCCTTGTCGGCAGTACTTGGCGAGACACTATCAAACTTGACAGCGGTGAAGGCTATGGATTGGAGTTTTCTTCTACTCCGTAGACGCCGCGCGCAATCGAAGCGACGGTTCCCTCATAGATCGGTGTCCATCTGGCGTGGAGGAAGGATTCAAGCTGGGATAGCATTGGCCTCCCCCACGACGATGGGAGCAGCAGGTCAACGCGATCTGTGTTGTTCTTGATCCAATCGCCCACCGAATCAGCCAGCGCAGGCCCGATTCCGATCTTGCCCGGGTACTTCAGAATCGATCTCGCGAGAGTGCTGCCGGCGCGGCTGTGACCGTAGTGGTGCGAGCGAAAGCGCGCATTGCTGTTTGGTCCCGCCATGCCGACCTTCAACGCGGTGCCGTTCAGAAAAAAGCAGTAGACAGCCATTTTCCCGGCGGGCAAGCCCCTTGCGCTATGCGGTGCTGGAGCGATGTGGACTTCAATCTCGTCGAAGTCGAGTCTGACGCTGCCTTGCGCAACAACTCCTTCGAGATCAACAAGCGCACTCGCCACCATCTGAGACAAGGATAGAATTGCCATCGATACCTCCCGTTCCAAGAGGCCATCTATTTCTTCCGAATCTCAGGTGGCGGCAATGTTCATAATGTTGTTCAGTGACAGCGTGTCGCACCCACTGTCACAAAGCCCTGGGATTGCAGAGGCCATGCGCGCTTTCTTCATCATCGCAACCGGCACCGACATCGGCAAGACCTATCTCGGCTGCGGCCTGATCCGCGCCTGGCGCGGGCAGGGGCTGAAGGTCGGCGCATTCAAGCCGATGCTATCGGGATTCGATCCGGCCAAGGCGGCGGAGAGCGATGCCGGGCAGCTGCTGGACGCGCTGGGCCAGCCGGTCTCGCCGCAATCGCTGGACGCGATCTCGCCCTGGCGCTTCACGGCGGCGCTGTCGCCCGATGCCGCCGCAGCCAAGGAGGGCAAGCGTGTGGACTACCCGGCGGTGCTCAGCGCTTGCCGCCGCTTTCTGCGCGGCGACCACGACGTGGCGTTGATCGAAGGGGCAGGCGGCGTGATGTCGCCGCTCTCCGAGGATCGCACCATGCTGGACTGGATGGCCGATCTACGCATGCCGGTGATCCTGGTGGCCGGCTCCTATCTCGGGACCATCAGTCATTCGCTGACTGCGCTGAGCGTGCTGGAGGCCAGGCGGGTTCCGGTGCGCCTCGTCGTGATGAGCGAGACGGCAGGCGGCACGGTCCCGCTGGCGGAAAGCGCCCTCGCCCTGACCCGGCGATGGGCATCGGCGCCGGTGTATTTCCTGCCGCGCGACGCCTCCGCTCAAGCCACCGGCATCATCGCGGATACGTTGCTGGCGGCGGGCTGAGCGTCCGCCAGCATCTTCTGGTTCTGCCGGCGCAGCGTGCCGTCCATCGGGCGCTCTTTCTGCGCCACGATCGGGCAGGCGGCGCGGATGCGCGCATGCATGTCCTTGACCGGCATCTCGTATTCGGAGAGCGGGCCCGCTTGGTAGTTGTAGCTGGAAAGGCCGGCCTGCACCCGCTCGCACAGCTCCTTGTCCTCGTGGCCGATCTGCGCGTTGATGCGGTTGGCCAGGAACTGCATGGCCTTCGCTTCGCGCCGCGCATCCGGCCGCACGAACAGCGGCGTGCGGATGACGCTCCGGGTCGGCCCCTTGGGCAGGATCTGGAAAATGTCCATGCTGTCGGGGAACACGTCGAAGCCGATGTTGACCGGCATGAAGCCGAACACCCAGGTCTGGCGGACGTCCTCCGGCAGATGCTCGAACGCCTTCGGCGCCAGCCGCTGATAGGCGCGCTCCGACCAGGCGTGGGATTCGCGCTCGCGGATCACGCTTTTGGAGAACGAGACGCCATGCCGGTTGATGGTGCAGCTGAGTTCGTTGTCCATCAGCCGGTGCAGGCCGGGATGCCCGAACGGCACATGGTAGTTGTCGAGGTAGTTGTCGAGCGCGACCTTCCAGTTGCAGGCCCACTCCTCGGAGATCTGCATGCCGCCCTCTTCAACCGAAGGCGCGGGCACCATCTCCTCGATGCGATAGGGCGCCAGCTCCTTGGCGAGGTCGCCCCACTGCTCGGCGATCGACGGACCGTTACCGGCGATGCGCACGAACACCAGGCCGCAGAACACCTCCAGCGCCAACTCCTTGAGGCCGAGCTGCGACTTGTCGAGGTTGGGAAAGGTCTTCTCCGACGGCACCGCCGCCAGCCGCCCATCCAGCTGATACGACCAGGCGTGATAGGGGCAGGTAATGCGGTGCTTGCAGGTGCCGTCGCCGTCCAGCAGCTTGGAGCCGCGGTGACGGCAGGCATTCTGGAACGCGCGCAAGGCACCGTCCTTGCCGCGCATCACGATGATGGAATCACGCCACAGGTCGAGGGTCGCGAAGTCGCCCGCCTCGCGCACCTGGTTCTGGTGGCAGACGAACTGCCACGACGGCAGGATCACGCGCTCATACTCCAGCTCCAGCAACTCCGCATTCAGATAGGTCCAGGCCGGCAACGGCTCGGTCTCGTAGATGCGTTCTGGGTGGCGGATGTCGAGGAAGCTGTTCATGAGGGCTCTCCGATCTCTCGCGTGCGCTCCGACCGGCT
>DATFDU010000069.1:0-20230 GCA_035251915.1 Dongiaceae bacterium
AGCCAATCCCAGATCGGCTTCGCATCGGGGCGTGCCAGCAGGTCCTTGTCCTCCGCAGTCAATTCGACCTTTGGCTTCTGGCGTTTTCCGCTCTTCGCCTGCTCGTAGATGTCGGGCAGGAGATGGCGCTTCAGCTTGCCCAGCTGCGTGCGCGGCAATGCCTCGGTGGTGATCGCATAGCCGGAGATCCGCTCGTGCGACCGGAGCGTTGCGGTGGCGTGCTCGATCTCCTCGCGCAGCAGCGCTTCGAGGCGTGTCGCCCCGCGCGTGCGGATCGCCTCGGGATTCGGAACCACGAGCGCGACCAGCGCCTTCCCGTGCTGAAGGACCGCGATCTCCTTGATGAAGGCGATGCTCGCGTAGTGCTTCTCGACATCCTCGGGGAACAGCTTCTTGCCACCGGAGAGCACCAGGGTCTCGTTGGCGCGGCCGACGATGTGGAGATAGCCGTCCTCGTCCACGAAGCCGAGATCCTTGGTGCGGAACCAGCCGGGCTCGGCAAAGGCCTCGGCGTTCGCTTCCGGATTGTCGAGATAGCCCGAGAAGACGCTCGGGCCGGACGCGATGATCTCGCCGAATTCGCTGCCCTCGACCGGGACGGTGCGCAGCTTCACGCCCGGGATCGGCTTGCCTTCGGTGCCGATGCGCGCATTGCGGGGGGCGTTGAAGGTCAGGATCGGCGCCGTCTCCGTCAATCCGTAGCCGGTCAGCACGCGCCATCCCAGCCCCTCCAGCTTCCAGGCGACCTCGGGATCCAGTTTCGCGCCGCCGGAGCTGAGCACGCGCAGCTTGCCGCCGAACTCCCTGTGCAAGGGCGCGAACAGCAGCCGGCCGATGCGCACGCCGAACTGGCGGCATAGCCAGACGGACAGCGACAGAAGGCCATTGAACGCGGCGCGTGCGAGCCATCCGCGCCGCTTCACCCGCGCTTCGATGCCGTTGATCATCGCACCATAAAGTCCGGGCACGCCGACGATGGCCGATATCCCTGCGCTGCGCGCCGCCTGGAGAATCTGCGGCCCGGTCGCGCCGCCGGGAAAGACCAGCGTCGCCCCGATCGCCAGGCTCGTCAGCATCCCGACCGTGAACGGATAGGTGTGATGAAGCGGCAGGGGCAGCAGAACGCGGTCGCCCGGGCGAACCAGGTTCGCCTCGGACAACGCGCTGACGTTCGACAGGAACTGGCTGTGGGTCAGCGGCACCGCCTTGGGCGTGCCGGTCGTGCCGGAGGTGAACAGGAGCGATGCGACGGTATCCGGTTCGATGACGGGCGCCGGCGTGTCACGCGCGTCTTCCAGCAGGACCGTCCAGCTCGACGCCTTGTCAGCCGAGCCCTCGAACGGGTCGATGACGTAGATGGCTTCGGCATCCTTGCTCCAGGATTCGGGCAAGCGCTCCAAGGAGTCCTTGCTGGTGAACAGCCGGCGGCATCCGCTCCGCGACAGCATGCCTTCGAGATCGGCCGCGGCGCTGTGATAGTCCAGCGGGACGGCGATCGCGCCCGCCGCGATGATGCCGAAATAGGCCGCGATCCAGGCGGGCGAGTTCGGGGCCAGAATGGCAATGCGCTCTTCCGGCTCGATGCCCGCGGCGCGCAGGCCGGCCGCAATCCGCACCGCCTTGTCGCTGAGCCAGGCATAGGTCGTGACGTCCGGCTCGCCGTCACGGTCGACGATCACCGCCGGGCGGTCGTTCCGCCACTGCTCCAGCAGCCCGACCAGCGTGGCATGCACGCGCTGCGGTCCCGATGGAGCGGAGTCTCGATCGGGGAGACTCGGAGCCAGCTGATCGCTAGGATGGCGGTCCGGCATCTTGCGTCGCCTATTTGCTTGGGGCACGCCGCTGAAAAGGGAACCCGGTCGTTTGGCGATCTCACGGCAGACTATCACTGCACCGCCGGTCAGCGGAACCAGGACCGCGCTCGTCGCCTGGTGCCTGTTCGACTGGGCCAATTCCGCCTTTCCAACAATCATCGTCACCTTCGTGTTCGCCGCCTATTTCACCAACGCGGTGGCGCCGAACCCGGAACTTGGCACGGCGTTGTGGGGCCAGGCGAACAGCCTGCTGGCCTTGGCGGCCGCGGTGTTTGCGCCGCTGCTGGGCGCTATCGCCGACCAGGGCGGCCGGCGGAAGCCATGGCTGCTGATGCTCAGCCTGGTCTGCATCCTGGCAACGGCGAGCCTCTGGTTCGTCCGGCCGGATCCTTCGAGCATGGTGTTCGCGCTGGTCGCCTATGGCGTCGCCGGGCTCGGCTTCGAGCTCGGCCTGGTTTTCTACAACGCGATGCTGCCGGAACTCGCCCCGCCAAACAAAGTCGGCCGGATCTCGGGCTGGGGCTGGGGCATCGGCTATCTCGGCGGCCTCAGTTGCCTCATCGTCAGCCTGCTGCTGTTCGTGCAGCCGGACCCATCGCTGTTCGGCCTCGATCGGGACTCCGCGGAGCACGTGCGCGTCACCAATCCGTTCGCGGCGGCCTGGTTCGTGCTGTTTGCCCTGCCGCTGTTCCTGCTGGTGCCGGACACGACGGGGACCGGCCTATCCGCCCGGGAGGCGATCCGCCGCGGCCTCGGCACGCTCGCCGACACCTTCCGCCGGCTCCGGGCCCATCGCAACATCGCCATCTTCCTGCTGGGCAAGATGATCTATATCGACGGCCTCAACACGCTGTTCGCGTTCGGCGGGATCTACGCGGCCGGAACGTTCGGCATGTCGTTCGACGAGATCCTGCTGTTCGCCATCGCGCTGAATGTCTCGTCGGGCCTGGGTGCGATCTCCTTTGCCTGGCTGGACGACTGGGTCGGCGCCAAGCCGACGATCCTCATTGCCTTGAGCGCCATGACCGTGCTGAGCGCCGCCATTCTGCTGGTGGATTCGAAGACGGCCTTCATTGCGATCGCCGTTGGACTGGGCTTGTTCTTCGGGCCGGCGCAGGCGTCCAGCCGATCGCTCATGTCGCGGCTGGCGCCGCCGGAGAGCCGTGCCGAGTTCTTCGGCCTGTTCGCTCTGGCGGGACGCGTGACCGCGTTTCTCGGGCCCGCCCTTGTCGGCTGGGTGACGTTCGCGGCACAGAGCCAGCGGGCCGGCATGGCGACCATCCTGCCGTTCTTCGTCATCGGCGGGATCGTGCTGCTGTTCGTGAAGGAACCGCGTGCAGGCTGATTGCGACAGGCGTTGCATCTCCGCTAGGCTGTGAGCGCTTGTCATGCGCTGAGTCGGCACTTGTGTCATGCCAAGCCCCCGGGCCTTGGCATGACGGGAGTGGCGCTTCTGTCCGACCGTGCGGCAAATCCAGGCGTTCGATGGCGGGTCAGTGCGCTCGCCATGCTGACCATGCTCGCGGCCTGCGGCTATTGGCCCGATGATCAGCTCCCTGGCGAGGCGGCCAGGCCGGCGCCGGCGGTCAGCGACAACCCGATCACGCCTGAGTATGTCGCGTCGCTTCCGCCGGGCCAGTCGCGGCCGGCGGTCAACCGGCTCTCCAACGAAGTGGTTCAGGCGGAAACCGGCGCGTGCATCGGCCCGGACATCGATTGGGAAGCCTGCGTCAGCGCGCGCATGCTCAAGGCGTTCGATCGCTACGGGTTCCTGTCCAGCCACTGCCGCGGCCAGCCCGATCTCAAGGCGGTGCGCAGCTGCGTCGAGCACGGGCGGTCGGGCATCGACTGGCTGCTGGCGATCGGCGGCAACCCCGACACGGATTTCGACTGGTCGCAGCCGGAGCAGTCGAACGAGCGCGCCCTCGAGCAGCTGAACGACACGCTGACGGAGCGCTGCGAGGGCAAGCCGGAGGAGCCGGGCAATTCCTGCTTCACCAGCCTCAGCGCCGAGCTGCTCGGCCTCAGCGATACGGTCGCCCAGCGTTGTGCGGCGCGCCAGGCGCTGGAGGAGCGCGGCGCCTGCGTCGTCGATGCGCATGACGCAGCGATGTATCGGGCGGCCTTGGCCATCCTCAGCCGCTGACGTTCTGTTTGAACCTTTGGTTGATTGTCGTCGACCGATTGAATACGACTCTTTCGATGTGATCGGGGTATTGGGGAGCTGGGGAATGATCAAGGCCAGAGCTGCGCTTGCGTTTGCCGTCGCCGCGACGCTTACCGCGTGCCAACAACCAGGCGGCGGCAATGCCCCGGCCGCCGCGAAGCATGATCCGTTGGCCGAAGCCCTGGCCACGGCGGAGGCGGACGCCGCGCGAGACTACCAGCCGAGCCCGGTCTTCAAGGCCAAGGGCAAGGACCTGATCGTCTCAATGATGGACCGGATGTTGACCAAGTGCATGGACGCCAGCAGCGAAGCCGAGATGGCAGGCTGCTTTCGCGAGCGCATGCTGGTCGGCTTTGACCGCGACGGCACGTTGCGGAGCCAATGCAAGCCGCAGGACGACATTCGTGACAACCTGACGTGCATCATGTTCGGGGGTATGGGCCATGAACTCCGATCCAAGCTTGCCGACAAGGCAGCCGCTCCCTTCGATTGGGCCAGCCCGAAGGAATCGGCCCAGCTGGTGATGCGGCAGCTCGTCCTCGAGCAATTGCGCAACTGCCTGAGCAGCAGTTCGGCCAGCGACCCGTTCGACTGCTTCATCGGGCGCATCACCAAGGTGCTGGACCTCAGCGGCAGCGATCTCGATCCCTGCATCGAGCACAAGGACGATGACATCAGGTTTGGGACATGCGTCGGCGAATCTTACGCCCTCAAATACATGAACGCCGGCGTCGCGCGCATGTGAATCGATGCTGTGCGTCACAATGCGCCGGATCGAGGCGTTCCGGCCGATCAGCGCGGCAGTGCCTGGTTGATGCGCATGATCAGGTCGGCGGGTGTCGCCTGCGAACACATCAGATAACGGAGCTCGCCGGCCGGCGCATCGCTGAGCTTCACCGGTCGAAGTGCCGCGCCGAGATCTGTTCTGGAGCCGAGCAGGTCCTCTGCTTCTTCCGGCGCCATGACGGCGTAGTCGACACGATCCTGGACGATCATCCCGAGCAGCAACTCGTTGGCGACAGACGAGATCTCGGCGCGCGGCTGCAGCGCCTTGATCCAGGCGTCGATTGCGGCGCCGTAGGAGTAGCCGGTCTTTACGACCAGCGTGCGCGCTGGGTCCTTGAAGCTGGCCTGCAGGGACATCCCGTCCGTGAACCGGGCATCATCCTTGCGTGCGACGACAATGGTCGGGCGATCGTGATAGATCGGGTCGGTGAATGACGCGTAGGTCTCGCGCTCCGGCCGCTTGAACCAGCCCAGCCCGCATGTGGCGTCCCTGCCGCGCTTGATCTCTTCGGTCTGCCGGGCGGGCGGCATCTCCACCCATTTCGCCGTGAGTCCGACCTTGGTGAGTGCGGCGGACACAGCCTCGGGAAGCAGGCCGGCAACCTGATGATCCGGCCCGTAGTACGAATAGGGCGGGCGGACGTGGAACAGAATCGTCATATCGGGCTGGTCCGCGCTCGCGCGCGGCGCAGCAACACCCATCAGCCCTATGACTGCCCAGCGCCAATGCATCAGCAGGCCCAAACGAAGCGAGACGGTCCGTCCCGCCGAATTTGTCCCAACTATCCTACTTTCTGGTTAAGCCATCCCGACAGGTCGCTGAGCGCGCGGCGGGACATCAGCGGTTTGCGCTGCGCTTTCCATTCGCGCACCTGGCCGCGGGTCAGGCCCTCCGGCTCTGGCAGCACCGGGAACAGGCCGAAATTCACGTTCATCGGCTGGAAGCTGGCGCTATTTGCGTTGACGGTGATGTGGCGCAGCAGCGCGCCGAGTGCGGTGGTGGCGGGCGGCGGCACCACGCCGACGCCGAGACGCTCGGCCGCGGCAAAGCGACCGGCGAGCAGGCCGATGGCGGCGCTCTCGACATAACCCTCGACGCCGGTGATCTGGCCGGCGAAGCGCAGGCGCGGCATCGCCTTCAGCCGCAGCTTTTCGTCCAGCAGCTTGGGCGAATTGATGAAGGTGTTGCGGTGCAGCCCGCCGAGGCGCGCGAACTCCGCGCGCTCCAGCCCTGGAATGGTGCGGAAGATGCGCACCTGCTCGCCGTGCTTCAGCTTGGTCTGGAAGCCGACCATGTTGTAGAGCGTGCCGAGCGCGTTGTCCTGGCGCAGCTGCACCACGGCATAGGGCGGCCGGCTGGCGCGCGGATTGGTGAGGCCGACCGGCTTCATTGGGCCGAAGCGCAGGGTGGCCGGCCCGCGCTCCGCCATCACCTCGATTGGCAGGCAGCCTTCGAAATACGGCGTGTTGGTTTCCCACTCCTTGAACACGCCCTTCTCGCCGGTCAGCAGGGCATCGATGAAGGCGAGGTACTCCGGCTTCTCCAGCGCGCAGTTGATGTAGTCGCCGCCCGCACTGCCTTCGTCGTAGCGCGACTGCAGCCAGGCCTTGTCCATGTCGATCGTCTCGCGATAGACGATCGGCGCGATGGCGTCGAAGAAGCTGAGCGCAGTCTCGCCGGTCAGGCCGCGGATCGCCTCCGACAAGGCGGGCGAAGTGAGGGGGCCGGTGGCGACGATCACGCTGTCCCACGCCTCCGGTGGCAGGCCCGCGACCTCACCGCGGCTCAGCTCCACCAGCTGATGGCTCGACAGCCGCTCGGTGACCGCGCGCGCGAAGCCGTCGCGGTCGACCGCCAGCGCGCCGCCGGCCGGCAGCCGGTGCTCGTCCGCCGCTGCCAGGATCAGCGAGCCGGCGCGGCGCATCTCCTCGTGCAGCAGGCCGACGGCGTTGTTCTCGGCATCGTCGGAGCGCAGCGAGTTGGAACACACCAGCTCGGCGCAGTTCTCGGTCTGGTGCGCCTCGGTCGGACGCAGCGGGCGCATCTCGTGCAGCACCACCGGGACACCGGCCTGGGCCAGGTGCCACGCGGCCTCGCTGCCGGCAAGGCCGGCGCCGATGACATGGACGGGACGGGATGCATTCATGGTCGGTGACATAGTCGCTAATGGGTCCGGCCTCAAGTCCCGCATTTGCAATCATTTGGCCGGTGCTTCTGATGCCGATTGAGAACAGGCCGGAGGAAAATTGAGACTTTGGTAACCATTTTCCGGCCATGACAATGGACAAGTGGCATTAATCTGCCAATCATCGAGGGTGAAGGGGGACTCGGCGGCATGCTCCGACGCCTGAATCCGGCGAGCGTTAGTGCGCCATTCAGCCGCTACTCGCAGGCGGTGTCGGCGCCGGCGAACTATCGCTGGCTGCATGTGTCCGGCCAGGTCGGCGTTGACCGCGACCGCAAGCTCGCGGCCGGCTTCGAGGCCCAGGCGGAGCTGGCCTGGAAGAACCTGATCGCGTGCATCGAGGCGGCAGGGTTCGAGGTTCAGGATCTAGTCAAGGTGACGGTACTGCTGACGCGGGCGGGCGATGTTCCGGCCTCGCGTCAAGTGCGCGAGCGCGTGCTGGGCGCGGCTGAGCCCGCCAGCACTCTGATGATCGTCGCCGGCCTTGCTTCGCCGGACTGGCTGATCGAAGTGGAAGGAGTGGCGGCGCGCCCCGCCGCAGGCGCACGATGACGAATACCGAACACGACCCGTTTGCCGATCGACGTTCCACCGTCCGCAAGAAGATGTTGCGGGCGGCGCGGGTGTTTTTCAACGACCGGCAAAGCCTGATCGATTGCACGATCCTCGACCTGTCCGACGGCGGCGCCAAGCTGGAATTCGCCAGCCGGCAGATGCTGCCGCGCACCTTCGATCTGCAGATGCAGAACGGCGCGATCTACCGCTGCGAAGTGCGCTGGGCCAAGGACAATTTCTTCGGCGTCCGTTTCCTCGACGACAACGAGTAGCCCGGGCGGGGCGCCATGACCGACGATCAGGGCAGCCCACAAGACACGCGACGCGGCCAGGACCGCAAGACCGTCCTCAAGGGTGCCAAGGTCGTGTTCAACGGCAAGAGCATGCTGGTGTGCCGGGTTCGCGACCTGTCGCCGGACGGCGCGCGCCTGGAGTTTCCGCCGCGCCATGCCTTGCCCGATTCGTTCGAGCTGCATGTGACGGGCCAGCCGGTGCGCCAATGCGAGCGGCGCTGGGTCCGGAACAATGTCGTCGGCGTCCGGTTTGTGGCGGAGGACAAGTAGCGGCGGCAGGCCATGAGCGACGACTCTTCCCATTCCTCCGATCAACGGCGGGGCGGCGAGACCCGCCGGACCGCGTTGAAGGGCGGGCGCATCGTCTATCCAGGCGGCAGCGTCGAATGCCGGATCCGCAACATCTCCGACGGCGGCGCCCGCCTGGAGCTGGCCGGGCCGCAGCTCCTGCCGCATACCTTCGAGCTGCACATTGCCGCCATGCCGGTCCGCACCTGCAGCCTGCGCTGGGCCAAGGACAACCTGATCGGCGTGCAGTTCGTGGACTAGCCACTGCTGCGCGGGTGTTGCGGTAGGCCGTCCGCCAGCGTGATCCAGGGCAGCTTCTCCGCCACGTGCACGTGGAACTGCGGCGCTGCATTCTCCGGATGCTCCAGCAATGCGGCATAGAGATGCGTCTCGTCCGGCCAGCGCTCGCTCTCGAAGGCGACCGGCGATCCGCAATTGCGGCAGAACGATCGGCGCGCGGCCGGCGACGACTGGCGAACGACGGGCGCGATGCCGGTGAAACGGCAGGCGTCTCTCGGCACGCCGATCCAGGTGGTGAAGGGCGAGGCGGTCGCGCGCCGGCAGCTCTCGCAATGGCAATGGCCGCACCAGAGCGGCGCGCCGGTGAACTCGAATCTCACCTGGCCGCACAGGCAATGACCTTTCATCGTCGGCCTCCTAGACCGGCTGTTCGATGCCCTCGGCCTTCAGCATACGCGCATAGCCGGGCCGTTGCATGACCAGACGGATCAGCCTGTTGACGTTCGGGTTGGCGTGGGCGGGCGTGGCCATGAACTCGGTCCACTGTGCCAGCATCGCCGCATAGTAGTCGCAGACGTAAAACGTCCGGCCGCAGAGATACGGTCCCGGCGTGACGAGGTGGTCATCGAGGAAGCGGAAGATGCCGGCGGCCCGCTGCTCGGCCTTCGCCTTGAGCTCGGCCCGCCGGTCGGCGCCATCGACGACATGCTCGGGATGCCACCAGTGCATCAGCGCGATCTGCGCGGTGTTCGTGAGGTACGCCATCCATTGCAGGAAGAGAGGGCGATCCGGGCTGTCGGTATCCGGCGCGAATCCCGCCTCTGGATGGCGCTCCGCCAGGAACAGCGCGATGGCGGTCGTCTCGTAGAGGATCTTGCCGCCGTCATAGACCAGAGTCGGCACGCGGGCGTGCGGATTGATCTTGAGGTAGGCGGGGCTGCGGTGCTCGCCCTTCGACGTATCGACCTTGATCAGCTCGTAAGGCACGCCGATGTCTTCCAGCATCGCGTGCGGCGTCATGTTGGCACTGGCCGGCGACCAGTAGAGCGTATACATGCGCTTTCCCCTAGACCGGTTGCTCGATCCCCTCGGCCTTCAGCATGCGGGCATAGCCTGGCCGCTGCAGGATCAGGCGGATCAGCTTGTTGATGTTGGGATTGGCATGCGCAGGCGTCGCCATGGCGCGGGTCCAGCGCGCCAGCATCACGGCGTAGTAGTCGCAGATGTAGAACGTCGATCCGCACAGGTAGGGCCCCGACTTCGCAAGCTCTCCGTCGAGGAATCGGAACATCTCGGCCGTGCGCTGCTCGGCCTTGCGTTTGACGGCTGCCTGCTCGCTTTCGCCGTCGACGAACTTCTCGGCATGCCACCAGTGCATGCAGGCTTCCTGCAGCGTGTTGGTGAGATAGGCCATCCATTGCAGGAATGGTCCGCGGTCCTTGCTGTCGCTCTTCGGCACGAACGGGATGTTCGGATGGCGGTCGGCCAGGAACAGGCAGATCGCGGTGGACTCGTACATGACCTGGTTGCCGTCGTAGATCAGGGTGGGCACGCGCGCATGCGGATTGAGCTTGAGGTAGTCCGCGCTGCGCTGCTCGCCGGTCTTGGTATCAACCCTGAGCAGCTCGAACGGTGCGCCGATCTCTTCCAGCATGGCATGCGGCGCCATGGCGGCGCTGCCGGGCGCGAAGTAGAGCTTGTACATGCAGGTCTCCCATGGGAAGGGTCGTTACAGCTGAGCAATCCGCTCCAGCAGCAGCGTGCGGACGCGGTCGGCGTCGCAGGACACGGCGACCCGGATGGTTCCGTCGCCGTCGCCGAGCGAGAAGCGGGTCTGGCCGGCGCGTTCGGCATCGGCGATCTCGATCTGGAGCGTGGTCGCGGTCACCTCGAACAGGTTCGGCGCGATCAGCCACATCACGGCCAGCGGGTCGTACAATGCCGCGGCCGGCTTCTTGAACGATTGCAGATAGAACTCGAGCATGTCGGCGCCGGCGTTGCAGCAGGGGCGGTCGGTAGCGCGCAGCAGGTCGATCCACATCCGGTCAACGCTGGCCTGGCGCGCGACTTCCAGCGGCGCCCAGAACATCGGGCGGCCGCAGGCCAGCACCTTGTTGGCCGCCGCGGGATCGACATGCACGTTGAACTCGGCATAGCGCGAGGCATTGCCGTTCTCGGGATCGAGCGACCCCGCCATCAGCACGATCTCCTTGATGCCGCGCACGATCTCCGGCCGCTGCTCGAGGGCCATCGCCAGGTTGGTCTGCGGCCCCAGCAGCACGACGGTCTGGCTGTCGGGCTGGGCTGCGGACAGGATTTCGATCAGCGCCTCGACCGCGGGCCCCCGGCTGCCGTTCGGGCCGTCGGGGATGGTCGCGCCGCCGATGCCGTTCTGGCCGTGGATGTCCTCGATCGTGCTCCAGGTTCCGGCCAGCGGCTTTTCGGCGCCGCGGAAGACGGGGATCTGCGGCTTGCCGGCCAACGCGACCAACGCCGATGCGTTGCGCGTGGTGCGGTTGATGCCGACATTGCCGGCCACGGTCGTGATCGCACGCACCTCTACCTCCGGCGACGCGCAGGCGAGGAAAATGGCGAGCGCGTCGTCGATCCCGGGATCGGTGTCGATGATGATCGGTCGTCTACCGGCCACGGGTGCCCGACCGCCGTGCGCCGCGCCGGGAAGCAAGGTAGGGCGCGAGATATTTGCCGGTGTAGGAGGCGGAGGTCTCCGCCACCTGCTCCGGCGTGCCCGCCGCCACTACGCGGCCGCCCTTGTCGCCGCCCTCCGGGCCGAGGTCGACGATCCAGTCAGCAGTCTTGATGACTTCGAGATTGTGCTCGATGACGATCACGGTGTTCCCCTGGTCCACCAATTGATGCAGCACTTCGAGAAGCTTTCGCACATCTTCGAAGTGCAGGCCAGTGGTCGGTTCATCCAGGATGTAGAGCGTGCGGCCGGTGGCGCGGCGCGACAACTCCTTGGCCAGCTTCACGCGCTGGGCCTCGCCGCCGGAGAGCGTGGTCGCCGCCTGGCCGACATGGATGTAGCCGAGGCCGACCTGCTCCAGCATGGCGAGCTTGTCGCGGATCGCCGGGACGGCGCGGAAGAACTCGACGCCTTCCTCAACCGTCATCTCAAGGACATCGGCAATCGACTTGCCTTTGAATGTTATTTCCAGAGTCTCGCGATTGTAGCGCGTGCCCTTGCACTGGTCGCACTGGACATAGACGTCGGGCAGGAAGTGCATCTCGATCTTGATGACGCCGTCGCCCTCGCAGGCCTCACAGCGGCCGCCCTTCACGTTGAAGGAGAAGCGGCCGGCCTTGTAGCCGCGCGCCTTGGCCTCGGGCAGGCCGGAGAACCAGTCGCGGATCGGGGTGAAGGCGCCGGTATAGGTCGCGGGATTCGAGCGCGGGGTTCGGCCGATCGGCGACTGGTCGATGTCGATGACCTTGTCGAGATACTCGATGCCCTCGATCTTGTCGTGATCGCCCGGATGGGTGCGCGCATCGTGCAGGCGGCGGGCCAGGGCGTTGTACAGGGTCTCGATCACCAGGGTGGACTTGCCACCGCCCGACACGCCGGTGACGCAAGTGAAGACGCCGAGCGGGAGGTCGACGCTGATATTCTTCAGGTTGTTGTGGCGCGCGCCGACGATGCGGATCTTGGCCTGGTTGCCGAAGCCCGGACGGCGCTCGCCCGGCACCGGAATCTCCTTGCGGCCGCTCAGATACTGCGCGGTCAGGCTGTCGGAGCGCATGACCTCGGCGGGCGTGCCCTTGGCCACCACATGGCCGCCATGAATGCCCGCGGCCGGGCCCATGTCGATCAGGTAGTCGGCGTGGCGGATGGCGTCTTCGTCATGCTCGACCACCAGGACCGTGTTGCCGAGGTCGCGCAGGCGCTGGAGGGTGGCGAGCAGCCGGTCGTTGTCGCGCTGATGCAGGCCGATCGACGGCTCGTCCAGCACGTAGAGAACGCCGGTGAGGCCGGAGCCGATCTGGGAGGCGAGGCGGATGCGCTGGCTCTCGCCGCCGGAGAGGGTGGCGGAGGCGCGGCTGAGGGTGAGGTACTCGAGGCCGACGGAATTCAGGAACCCGAGGCGCTCGTTGATCTCCTTCAAAATGCGCTGGGCGATGTCCTTCTGCTTGGCCGTGAGCTTGCCACCGAGGGCGCTGAACCACTCGCCCGCCTGCAGGATGGAGAATTCGGTCACCTGCGCGACGTTGAGGCCGTTGATCTTGACTGCCAACGCTTCCGGCTTCAGGCGCTGGCCGTTGCAGGCTTCGCAGGGCGAGGTGGCCTGGAAGCGGCTCAGCTCCTCGCGCACCCACGAGGAATCGGTCTCGCGGAAGCGCCGCTCCATGTTGGTGATGACGCCCTCGAACGGCTTGGTGGTCTTGTAGCTGCGCACCCCGTCGTCGAAGCTCATGGTCACGGCGTCCTCGCCGGATCCGAACAGGATGATATCGCGGATCTTCTTCGGCAGCTCCTGCCACTGCAGGGTCAGGCTGAACTTGTAGTGCTTGGCGAGGCTTTCCAGCGCCTGCATGTAATATTGCGAGGAGGAGTTGGCCCAGGGCGCGATGGCGCCGCCGCGTAAGGACTTCTTCTCGTCGGGCACCACCAGCTCGGGCTCGAAATAGAGCTTGCTGCCGAGGCCGTCGCACACCGGGCAGGCGCCGAACGGGTTGTTGAAGGAGAACAGGCGAGGCTCGATCTCGTCGATGGTGAAGCCGGAAACCGGGCAGGCGAAGCGCGAGGAGAAGATGATGCGCTCGCCCTTGTCGGCGGGATCGACAAAGAGCAGGCCTTCGCTGAGGCCGAGAGCGGTCTCGACGCTGTCGGCGAGGCGGGTGCCGAGGTCGGGCTTCACCGCCAAGCGGTCGACCACCACCTCGATGTCGTGCTTCAGCTTCTTGTTGAGGGCGGGAACGTCGCCGATCTCGTAGAGCTTGCCGTCGACCCGCACACGCTGGAAACCGCGCTTCTGCAGGTCGAGGAACTCCTTCTTGTATTCGCCCTTGCGGCCGCGCGCGATCGGCGCCAGCAGGTAGATGCGGGTGCCTTCCGGCAGGGTGAGGATCCGGTCGACCATCTGGCTGACGGTCTGGCTCTCGATCGGCAGGCCGGTCGCCGGCGAATAGGGGATGCCGATGCGCGCGAACAGCAGGCGCAGGTAGTCGTAGATCTCGGTGACCGTGCCGACGGTGGAGCGCGGGTTCTTGGAGGTGGTCTTCTGCTCGATCGAGATTGCGGGCGACAGGCCCTCGATCGATTCCACGTCCGGCTTCTGCATCAGCTCCAGGAACTGGCGGGCATAGGCGGAGAGCGATTCGACGTACCGCCGCTGGCCCTCGGCATAGATGGTGTCGAAGGCGAGAGAGGACTTGCCCGAGCCCGACAGGCCGGTGATGACCGTCAGGGTCTGGCGCGGGATGTCGACGTCGATGTCCTTGAGATTGTGCTCTTTCGCGCCGCGCACGGAGATCGACCCGTGCGACCAGAGGTCCGCGCCATTCGTCCTGTTCGACCGATCGCCCGCCGTCGCCATAGGTGTCTTGTTCCTTTCGGGAGATGAGCGACTATCCCGGAATCCGCCCGGACTTCAAGCGCCATGAATGCATTGCTGAAAGGCGCTGACCCGGCATGTTTTTTGACAATCGGAGGCGCCCGATCATGCAGTCTAAACAACCTTCGTGACAAAAAGTGGCAGGAGGATGCAAGGTTGCGCGTTGCCTTTGCGTTCTCCCGCCAGGGATGCTAATGGTGCGCCCTTACGGGTTCAAGAAGAGGCAGGGAAGCTATGGCTGGCAGCGTCAACAAGGTCATTCTGGTCGGTAACCTGGGCCGCGATCCGGAAATTCGCTCGACCCAGTCTGGAACGCGAGTCGCCAATCTTTCTCTCGCGACCTCGGAGAGCTGGCGGGACAAGGCCAGCGGGGAACGACGCGAGCGCACCGAGTGGCATCGCGTCGTCGTGTTCACCGAGCAACTGGTCGACATCTGCGAGCGGTATCTGAAGAAGGGTAGCAAGATCTATATCGAGGGTGCCCTCCAGACCCGAAAATGGACCGACCAATCCGGTCAGGAGAAATACACGACCGAAGTCGTGCTGCAGGGATTTCGGAGTGTGCTGACCATGCTTGATGGCCGCGCCGGCGCCGGGGGCGGTGCCGAGGATGATGCAGGCGGCGGCTTCAGCGACAGCGGATCGAGCGGCCCCGGCCGCATGGGCCGCGCCCCGGCCGGCGCCGGCGGCGGGGACCTGGACGACGATATTCCGTTCTGAGGCATCGATCGCCGGGTCGACCTAGCCGCGTTCCGGCCGGACAAGAACAATGTTCGAAGCGAAGGCAATCGACCTCGACGACAAGGCGACGTTCTACCGCGAGCTGGCGCAGCAACTGGAAGGCCTCCTCAGCGGCGAGCGCGATGCCATCGCCAACGCGGCCAATACCGCGGCGCTGCTGTTCACGACGCTGCCCGACCTGAACTGGGCCGGCTTCTACTTCCTGAAGTCTCCGGGCGAGCTGCTGCTGGGACCGTTCCAGGGCAAGCCGGCCTGCGTGCGCATCCCGGTGGGCCGCGGCGTGTGCGGCACGGCGGTCGCGCAGCGTCGGACCATGCTGGTCGAGGACGTGCATGCCTTTGCCGACCATATCGCGTGCGATGCGGCTTCGCGCTCCGAGCTGGTGGTGCCGCTGATCCGCGACGGCCGCATTCTCGGCGTCATCGATCTCGACGGCCCGCTGCCGGCGCGGTTCGACCGCGACGACCAGCGCGGCATCGAGACCATTGCGGAAATCTACGTGAAGGCCAGCGACGACGTCTGAGTTCCTTGCTCGGCTTGCCTGCCATGACCAGTACAAGCTCGTCGCGGCGTGATCATGTGCGCTTGCTTCTCGCTCACTGGTGGGATCGCCGAGACGATTCTCACGGCTTCGCCGTTTTCGAGCCGGCATTGGTGCTCTGTTCCGCGGCTCCCTCCAATTGAGAGGATGCAAGCTCCGCGTCCGCCTTCAACGCTGCCTCGAGGTCCAAGGGATCGATGACCGCTGTCTCCGT
The DNA here is from genome assembly GCA_035251915.1 of Dongiaceae bacterium. GTDB lineage: Bacteria > Pseudomonadota > Alphaproteobacteria > Dongiales > Dongiaceae > Dongia_A. The sequence goes on from DATFDU010000069.1 coordinate 15,399, forward strand.
GACGCCCGGGCGCAGCGGGTCGGCAATGAGCTGCATCATGGTCGCCGTCCGCCGGTAAAATGGAAAAGACAACTCGTCGACCCGCTCCTCATCGGTCTCGATTAAATATCGCCCCGCTGGGAACTCGACGCCGGACCCACCCAGCGTGAAGGGCCGGATGAAGGTCACAGTCCGCTTGCTGGTGCGCGTTACCATGGCGTGCTCCGGTTGGCCGCTTCTTCCAACGGCGAGAAGCGCTGTGGAGAGTTCATTCTCCACGGCAGACATGAGCGATGCGTTTGACCGGGCTTGCTCCCGCCGCAGTCCTTCCTGACCGGCGTCACCGGCTTACCCAGAGCGGTCAACCTCCATGCTGAAGAGCATTGGCTCGCCGGGTCGGCCGGTGCGTTTGCTCGACGCCATGTCCAGACTGGACGCCGCACTCAGCAATGGCATTTCTTGTCATATGGTCACGGCGATGCGCGGAAACGAGGTAAAACGACGATCTGACCGGATTGATGCGAAGATATCTTGGGCAGGCTTGCGCGCCCGGCCTTATCAGATCACGCCTCCGTGCCCATATGTGGTGGATGAAAGAAGGCATTCTCAGTCACGATGAACACAGTCGCAGGCTTCGCGCCTGCCTCAGATGTCGGGTGGTCTTCGACAGCGCCTGGGCCGGAGAGCGCATTTGCGTGCGCTGCAAGAGCAGCAATGCCTGGCGGAATGGCGGACCAGTGGAGATTCGCGAGCCGCGATCCAGATCGTTCCGAGCGCGTGGATCTTAGCGTCTGAGCCTCAGCCGTCGCGCGCGCGTGCGAGCCGAAAAGAAATCGGACTCAGCGTCGAAAGGTGCCTATGGTGAATCCGATGCCACTTAGCTTTCCCAACGAGAGCCGGAGCTACGACGCCCGACTGCGCTGTGTGCGCTTTTGGGCCTATGACGAGGCGCTCGAGATTCCCTTCTTTGTGGAGTCCGATGCGCTGTGTCGAATCGATCCGAAGGCCACGATAGACGAGCCCGGACTGCTCGGGGCATTCGATCGCCATCGCTCCCGGATCTTCAAGGCCGCCGACCGAATCTATTCGCGCCGGCGCCGAGGTTCATACACGCTTGTCGCGTCGGACATGAAATAGCACGCACACAGCGCGCTCGATCGACACATCGGCGCCGCCGAACGGTAAGCGGTAGATCGTCCATCCAGAGGAGCGCGGAATGAGCAAAGGCCGGAAGCGAAGCAATCGCGAACTGAAGAAGCCGAAGCAGACCAAACCGAAAACCGCGGTGGTAGCCGCTGGCTCGTCGATCGCTCAAACCGTCACGGAGGCGTTTACGAGCGGCAAGAAGCGTTGATGGATCGCTCTGCCGGCAACACAGGCGGCGCAGCCGTGTGAGCGCTGCTAGTTGGTCGAACTGCCCGCCATCACCAGCACCGGCTCCTCGCGGTAGAGTTCGGGGAAAACCCGCTTCAGGTTCGCGATCTTCGGCAGGTCGTTGATGACGATGTAGGGTTGGGTCGGGTTCAGCGTCAGGTAGTCCTGGTGATAGTCCTCGGCCGGGTAGAAGGTGTGGCCGGGCTCGATGGTCGTGACGATCGTGTCCCCATAGACATGCGCCTGGTCGAGCTGGGCGATGTAGGCTCTTGCCACGCGCGCCTGCTCCTCGCTGGTCGGGAAGATCGCCGAGCGATATTGCGGGCCGATGTCGGGTCCCTGGTAGTTGAACTGGGTCGGGTCGTGCGCGACCGAGAAATAGATCTGCAGGATCTTGCCGTAGCTGATCGTCCTCGGATCGTAGGTGATCTCGACCGATTCCGCGTGGCCGGTCGCGCCGCGGCTTACCAACTTGTAACTGGCGCCATTCGCATCGCCGCCGGCGTATCCGGACACGGCGCGCGTCACGCCGTCGACATGCTGGAAGACGCCTTGCACGCCCCAGAAGCATCCGCCCGCCAGCACGGCGACCTCGGTGCTGCGCGGTCCGGGCTGCAGGTCGATGGCAGGGGCGGGGATGACGACGGCGTCTTCCGCCGCCGCGGTGGTTGACCACGGTTGCCACGCCGCGACGGCGATCATCGCGGCGGCCAGGGCGATCGGCACCGCATGCCGGAGACTGCTCTTGCTCAACATCGTACGCCTCCCCGTTCGGGTATCGGCAAACGTAGTCCTCGCCCTCGGAGTAAGGAAGATGCTTCGCGGAAATGTGATGCGCGCCGGCGGCGAACCATCGTGGAGTGACCACAGGTTGCACCCGTGCTAGGCTCGGCACTCTGTCGCCTCGGGGTCCCCGTGCCATGATGCAATGGTCTCCGTTCTCTGCGCGGGTTCGCTGTCTTGCGGTGATCGTCGCCGGCATCGACTGCTCCGACGTTGCCGCGGCGAATGAGATCGCCTGCAGGAAGAGCGGCATCGCGTTCGATCGCGCGGCCTATTCGGCGGAATACGAACTCTTCTGCAAGAAGGAGACGGTCGAGGAGGATTCGTTCGACAAGCTGCGGGCGAGCAAGCCCAGGAACTGGCAGCAGCTGATCGATTTCGGCCAGGCGTTCCTGCCGCCGCATACCGTCGTCGATGGGACCATCATGTCGAGCAGCAAGGGGCACTATGGCAGCGTCTACATGGTGACGGCGATCGGCCGTGCATCTGACCGAGCCCAAGCTGCAGCTGGCGATCGAGGCCATCACCAAGACCAACCCGCTGGGCGTGCCGGGATCGGTGACCTGGCGGACCAGGGATTCGATCGACGACTACTCGGTCGAGTTCTACGGCCAGACGTTTCCGGAGACCAACGTCGGCGGGGGCCCGCGCGAATGCATCGGGTTCATCCGCTACATCCATGGCACGCCGCCCAGCCATGCGCAGCGGGTGATCGGCACCTATTGCGAGATCGGCAAGAAGCCGCTCGACGGCGTTCGCGCCGCGGCGGTGCTGAAGACGCTGATCGTACGGCCGGATGCGATCGAGTAACCGGCAACTAAGGCAGCCGCGCAATTTCCCGGCTGGTCGCGACATGCTTGAAATAGTGGCGCCACAGCTTTGCGCCCAAGTCGCCCGATCTGTCGATCGAGGATCCCGCAACAAGGTCGGCGAGAAGCGTCGGCTGCAAGCCCGCGTCGAACAGCGCAAATCCTGCGGCGAGCACGCAGGTGTCGGCCTGGATGCCGCACACCAGAACACGGCTCGGCCGCAGGGCGACCAGGTGGTCGATCGCTCCCGGGGGCGGCAGATATCCATGCTTCACAAAAATCCTGTCGGCGGCGACGAGACTGTCGTCGGATGCGCCGGGAGCCCAGCCCAGCTGGCGTTGGAACGGCGTCCGTTCTCGTCGTGGCGCTCGATCGTCGCGACCGACGGCATGGTCCCGATGAGCGCGCTGATGCCGGCCACGAGCCACGCGGGGGGCGCGAAGCTGGGCTGGACATCGATGATCATGAGCGCAGGGCTGGAAGACTTGTGGCTTTCCTTTGCCCGCCGCGACCAGTCTATGGTTCGCCGGCCGATTCCGCGCCGGCCTTGATCAAGTTATCGCGTAGCGTGGCGATGCCCTTGCGCATTCTGCGAAATTCCTCCGGGTTCAGTCCGGACGCTTTGACCAGGTTGGTGGTCGATATCTTTTCGCGCAGCCGTCGGCCGGTCTCGGTCAGGCTGACCACCACCTGGCGTTCATCCGCGGCGGCGCGCGCCCGCCGGACATAGCCCATCGCCTCGAGCTTCTTCAGCAATGGCGTCAGCGTGTTGGATTCAAGGAACAGCTTCTCGCCCAGGCCGCCGACGGTCTGGCTGTCCTCCTCCCACAGAGCCACGATCGTGATGTACTGGGGGTAGGTGAGGCCGACTTGGTCCAGGATCGGCTTATAGGCTCGTCCGAAGGCGAGGTTGGCCGAATAGACGGCGAAGCAGAGAAAATCGCCAAGTCCCCGATTTGGCGTGGTTTTTTCATTCCTAGGGGTCATGTGGGTGCTCCTGATGTACGAACAGGTGATCGTGTGGCCCTAATATAATCGCATGCGATTAAATCGCAAGCTTGACAAGCGCAAGTGGCTCGCTATATAGATCGCATACGATTTAATCGAGAACGCTCTAACAGCCACCCAACAGAAAGGAAACCTGCCATGTCCACCACCGCAAAAGTCCTCTTCACCGGCCGGACCCACACCACCAGCGGCCCCGAGGGCGCCTCGCACAGCAGTGATGGCATTGTCGACCTCAAGCTGCCGCAGCCGCACCCCGCGGCCGAGGACTTGTTCGCCAGCGCCTGGTCCGCCTGCTATCTCGGCGCGATCGAGCTCGCTGCCGCCCAGCGCAAGATCAAGCTGCCGGAGCACCCGGCGGTCGACACCGAGATCGACCTCAACCGCGACGGCCATTCGTTCTTCCTGCGGGCGCGCCTCAACGTCAGCGTGCCGGGCGTGGACCGCGCGGTCGCCGAGCAGCTGGCTGAAGCGGCGCATGGCATCTGCCCGTATTCCAAGGCGGTCCACGGCAACATCGAAGTCACCACCAACGTCATCCAGTGAACCCGCCACGGATACGGCCTGCCCATGTTTCAGGCAGGCTGTATCGATTGGATCGGAAATCTTCATTCGTGCCCAGGAGTGCCAATGATGAGGTACATGTTCATCGGCCTAAGCGCGGCAGTCGCCATTCTCTCGGCGTCGTCGGCCATGGCTCAAATTGAAAAAGAGGCGTTCGATCCGGCGCCGTTGGTGCCGCTGGCGTCGCAACCGGCGCCGAGCCTCACCGTCGATGCGCCGCTGCCCGCGCAACTGGCGAAGGGGCTGCTGGTTATCCGCTATCGCGCGGAGAATCTGCGGATCGAGCCGGTGTTCGGGCCGGCCGCGCTCGACGTCTCG